>JASHQL010000570.1 GCA_030039155.1 Streptosporangiaceae bacterium
GCCCTGATCCCGAGCAGCCGGGCGGCCAGCGCCACCGCGGCGCCGTGGTTGCCCGACGAATAGGCCACCACCCCGGCGGCACGCTCGGCCGGGGTCAGCTGGCTCAGCCGGTTGTAGGCGCCGCGGAACTTGAACGATCCGCTGCGCTGGAACATCTCGGCCTTCAGCAGCACCGGGGCGGCCGCGATCGCGTCCAGGGTCCGCGAGCTGAGCAGCGGGGTCCGGTGCGCCACGCCGGCCAGCCGGTCAGCCGCGGCCCGGATCCGGTCGAGTGTCAGCTCCTCATGCCGGTCTTCGGTCACGCTGGCATCGTGTCATGGTCAAGCTCGTTCCGGGTGCCTGGGAAAGTGCTGAAATCGCTCATGCGGTGCTGTCTGCGCAGGTAGCGTCCGTTAAGCATTCCTTAGGCATTCGAGCGGGTTTGAACGGAGAATCGCCATCGACACTCATGACATGGCCGCCTCCGGGCGTGCCTTCGACACCGACCGCGCCGACGGTGAAGCGGCGTCGCGGACAGAGTTCAGCCGCCGCACCGTGGGCAAGCTCATCGGCGCCGCGGCGATCGGCGCGGCAACGGCCGGCGCCATCGGCGGCGGCATCCTGGACGCCCTGCCTGCCGCGGCAGCGGCGGACAAGTCGTCCAAGACGACCTTCCGGCTGTTCCCGCACACGAACGGGCCGCGTACCGCGGTGTCGTACAAGGGCAACTTCCTGGCCGGCGTGGCCTTCAATGCAACGACGGGCGGCTGCTGGCTCGAGGGCTTCTGGTGGTGGGTGTGCCATGAAGGCCAGTCCACGAAGGCGCAGAAGTTCGCGCTCTGGGAGGCCTACACCATCGACGACGGCAACCTGGTGGGCAAGCTGATCGGCAGCGCGACGGTGGAGTCCAAGCGGCTGCACGCCGGCCGGTGGAACTACATCCCGTTGCACAGTACGGTGCCGCTGGCCATCGGCGAGACCTACGTTGCGGCCACCGGCTTCAAGAACGGCTTCCCCATCACCAAGCACCAGTTCGGCAAGGGCGAGAAGTACGGGCACGGGATCAAGAGCGGCCCGCTGCTTGCCTACTCCGACCAGGGCGGCACGAACCCGGTGCCGTTCGGCGGGGCGCAGGCGCTGTTCGATGTGTCCAGCGACAACCCGACCAAGGACATGCCGGGCCTCGGCGACGGCGACCACAGCAACTTCTGGATGGACCTGCAGATCACCACCAAGGCCCCGAAGGGCACCTCCTACCGGCTGTGGCCGAACCTCCCGGTCATCCCGGCCGGCGTCGCGACCGACCTCGACACTTCTGAACAGTCGATGGGCACCGAGTTCTGGCTGTCCGAGAGTTGCACGCTGGACAAGATCTGGTTCTACACCCCGCCCGGCGCGACCGTCCTGCCGAGCCAGTGCGCGATCTGGGAGGTCAGTTCGCAGGCCATGGTGGCCAGCACGCTCAAGACGTCAGCCGACTGGTCGGGGAAGGCGGCATCCGGCTGGGTGTCGACCTCCTACAGCGGTATCACGCTGCCAGCGGGGAAGTACAAGACCACGGTCTACTCGCCTGGTGGCAACCCGTTCTTCTACGAGCAGGTGTTCTACTTCGGCACCAGCCTCGTGACCGGTGCGCAGGGACTCGCATCTCGGGCCGGCATCGCCACTGGGCCGCTCTACTCGCCGAACCTGGCCAACGCATCCCTGGCTGAATCGAACGGAACCGCGGGCGTGCCGCTCGGCAAGCTGGTGCCGGCGAACAGCACCTACCAGGCCAACATCGAACCCAGCCAGGCCGGCCAGTTCCTCTACCCGTACAGCTTCGATAGCAAGGACCACGGAGAGGTCCGCTGGGTGGACGTGGAGGTCACCCCAAGCTGACGCAGGCCCCGCCGCTTCCGGCCTAGCCTGGTGTGACCGGGCCAGGTCGGAAGCGAGGGCGGGCATGCAGATTCCGAGGCCGAGCCAGCAGGACAAGGACTTCTTCACCTCGGTGCTGCCAGCCGACCCAGAGGTTGAGGTCAAGCCGATGTTCGGCAACCTGGGCGCGTTCGTGCACGGCAACATGTTCGCCGGGCTCTACGGCCCGGCCATCGGGGTCAAGCTGTCCGACGCCGACATGCAGGAACTGGCCGGGATCGAAGGTTCAGGACCGTACGGGCCTGACGAGCGGCCGATGGGCGGCTACCTGAGCCTGCCCGCCGCCTGGCGGGCGAAGCCGGACCTGGCCGCGAGCTGGATCGCCAGGGCGCTGACGCACGTCGCGAGCATGCCGCCCAAGGTCAGCAAGCCAGCCAGGAAGAAGGCCTGATCACCCGGCTGGCTGGACGCTGGCGGCCACGATCCTGCCGCCCTGCACCGTGTCGGTCCCGGTGAAGTGCTGCACCGCTCCGGTGCAGGTGTCGGTGGCGGTCAGATCGAACGTCACCTGGTCCCCCGATTCGCCGATCTCCGCCAGGTCCTGGCTGCCGGTGCAGGCGAACCCGTCAACGAACTGCTGATAGCTCTGCCCAGTCACGGCACCTGAGCTGAGCAGCGCCCAGGCCTGCCGGTAGTTCTGGCTCTCGATGTCGCCGTAGTACGCCGACACCACCGCCCACGGGTCGGTGACGTTCGGCACGTCGCTGGTGACCGGCGCACTTGCCGGCGCCGGCACGGTGACCGTGACGGTCGGGGCCGGCGATGCAGGCCGGGCGGAGCCGGAGCCGGCCGGAGCCGCCGGTGACTGACGCGGCGCTGATCCCGATGTCTGGATGGTCGTGCAGGCCGCCAGCACAAGCGTGGCGCTCAGCGCGACCGCCGATCCGATGATCTTGTTCATAGATCCCCCCGCAGGTCAGCCCGAGTCCCGATCCGATCCCTCCCCGAATGACAGAAGCCGTACGAAAAGGTGATTGCCGGATTTGCGTTGTGCCGACTGGCCGCCATGCAAGCTCTCCGGCCAGCCTAGAACTGCCGCTCGCTGGCCTCAGGACCCGGCCTGCGGGCGCTGGCTGCAGGCCCGGTCATGCGAAGGCGGTTAGGGTGGCGCCATGCCGGAACGCAAGGAGATCCTGCAGATCGGCGAGCGGACGGTCACCGTCTCGAACCCCGACAAGGTCTACTTCCCGCGCACCGGGCATACCAAGCTCGACCTGGTCAGGTACTACCTGAGCGTGGCCGACGGAGCGCTGCTCGGGGTGGCCGGCCGGCCGATGGTGCTGAAGCGGTTCGTGCACGGCGCCGAGGGCGAGGCGTTCTTCCAGAA
>JASHQL010000057.1 GCA_030039155.1 Streptosporangiaceae bacterium
CGAGCTTCAAGCTCGGCCCGGCCGGGATGACCCCGCTGGTCGGCGACTGGACCGGCACCGGCAGGGACAGCATCGGCTACTACGACCAGCACACCGGCTGGTTCCACCTGCGGCGGGCGCTGGCCGACCGGCGGGACATCGCCAGCTTCCGGTTCGGCCCGGCCGGGATGACCCCGCTGGTCGGCTACTGGGGCCGCGGCTAGCCGCCAGCCAGCCCGTCGTCAGCGTCGCCGCCGGCCGCCGTCGGGTCAGAGCCCGACGTAGTTTTCCGCCAGCGAGGTGGCGGCGGCCGTGGAACTGCAGACGTAGTCCAGGTAGGACCGCTGCAGCCGCCGCTCGTACGGGTCGACCGGCCAGAACGTGTGCAGCAGCGTGGTCATCCACCAGGAGAAGTGCTGCACCCGCCAGACCCGGCGCAGGCAGGTCGCCGAGTACGCGTCCAGGCCGCTTTCGTCGCCGGTGGCGAACCAGGCGGCCAGCGCGTCGGTGAGCACGGTCACGTCGAAGGCGGCCAGGTTCAGCCCCTTCGCGCCGGTCGGCGGCACGATGTGCGCGGCGTCCCCGGCCAGGAACAGCCTGCCGTACCGCATCGGCTCGGCCACGAAGCTGCGCATCGCGGTCACGCCCTTCTCCGCCACCGGTCCCTGCGCAAGCTGCCAGCCGCCGACCGTCTCCAGCCTGGCCCGCAGCTCGGCCCAGATCCGCTCGTCCGGCCAGTTCTCGATGTCCTCGTCCGGCGCCACCTGCAGGTAGAACCGGCTGAGCTGCGGGCTGCGCATGCTGTGCAAGGCGAACCCGCGGTCGGTGCAGGAGTAGATCAGCTCCGCCGATGACGGCGCTACCTCGGCGAGCACGCCAAGCCAGCCGAACGGGTACTCGCGGTCGAAGAAGGTCAGCACGCCATCGGGCACGGCGTCGCGGCAGATCCCGTGGAAGCCGTCGCAGCCGCCGACGAACGCGCAGTCAAGCACGTGCTCGGCGCCGTCGTGGCTGAAGGTGATCGCGGGCTGGCCGCCGTCCAGGCCGGCCAGCCGCACGTCGGTCACGTCGAACAGCACCTGCCCGCCGGCCGCGAGCCTGGCCGCGATCAGGTCCTTCACCACCTCCTGCTGGCCGTAGATGGTGATCGCCCGGCCCGGCACCAGCTGCTCGAACGCGATCCGGTGCCCGGCACCGCCGAACCGCAGCTCGATGCCGTGGTGCACCAGGCCCTCGGCCAGCAGCCGCTGCCCGACGCCGGAGCCGACCAGCGTGTCGACGGTCCGCTGCTCCAATACCCCCGCCCGTACCCTGCGCTCCACGTAGTCCCTGCTCCTGGCCTCGAGCACGACGGACTCGATGCCGCGCAGGTGCAGCAGGTGCGAGAGCAGCAGCCCGGCCGGGCCCGCGCCGACGATGCCGACTTGCGTGCGGGTATGCGTCACCTCTCGCCCTCCGCGGCGCTGCCGATGGGTGGTAATCCGCTGAGCCTGTCACGTTCTCTGCCCGGAAGCGTATGTACTCCCTGTGGCCTTCGTGTAGTCGCGGGAAAGGAATGACGGGCAAATGCTCCGCAGTCTGCTGCTGGTGGTCGTCGCTGCTAGCTCGCTGGTGATGTCTGGCGCCTCGGCGGCGCACGGCGGACAGCTGCCAGGCAACCAGCCGAAGCCGCGGGCCGGCCAGGCCGTGTCGGCCGCCGCCGCGCTGCGCTGCGCCAGGTGGGCCACCGACGCGGGCTTCCCGAACAACGGCTACCTGGGCGGCAGCCTCACCGACGTGGTGGCGATCGGCCTGGCCGAGTCCGGCTGTGACGCGTCAAGCTGCTGGGACGTGACGATGGGCAAGGCCTGCACCGCGGGCGCTGCCAGCACGACGACTGACTCGATCGACCGTGGCGCCTGGCAGCTCAACAGCATCACCTGGTCGGCGGTGTCTGACTCGTGCGCCTACAACGGGCCGTGCTCCGCGCGGGCCGCGTACGTGCCGGTGTCTGAGTACGGCAGCTTCTTCGAGCCATGGCCGTCCTACCGCGGCGACAGCTACGCCAGCTACCTGTGGCCAGCCCAGCAGGCGGTCAACGCGCTCGGCCGGGGCACCGTGACCAGCGCGCTGATCGGCTCGTGCGCCGCCTTCCCGACCGACGCGGCGGGCGCGACCGCGCGGCTGGCGAACTGCGGCAGCGGAGCGGCCGACCAGATCTGGACCAGGTCGGGCGACGCCCTGCGAGCCGGCCGCGACATGTGCCTGTCGGTCACCTCGCGGGTCACCACCGCGCCCGTCGAGCTGGCGCTCTGCGACGGCAGCAGTACCCAGCAATGGCAGCCTGGCGCCGGCGCCACGCTGTACAACCCGGCGGCGAAGCGCTGCCTGACCGACCCTGGCGGCTCGCTCACGCCCGGCGTCGTGCTGACCGCCGCCCGCTGCGAGTCCACCCAGAACGAGGCCTGGTTCCGGCCGTAACCCGCGTTGCTGGGGTCGTCGCCCAGCGGCAATGCTGCCCGCTCGAATTGGCCGGCCCGGCGCTATTGTCAGCGGTATGACTGCACCTGTACCGGCCGGCGGGCCGACGCTGCCGCAGCAGCGCCGGCTGCTCACCGAGGTTCCAGGCCCCGCGTCCCGCGAGCTGTTCGAGCGGCGCCAGCGCAGCGTGGCGCGCGGGCTCAGCCACGTGCTGCCGGTCTTCGTCACCGCGGCCGGCGGCGGCGTGCTGGTTGACGCAGACGGCAACTCGCTGATTGACCTCGGCTCTGGCATCGCGGTCACCTCGGTCGGCAACAGCGCCGAGCTGGTGGTCAGCCGGGTCACCGAGCAGGTCGCCCAGTTCACCCACACCTGCTTCATGGTGGCGCCATACGAGGGCTACGTGGAGGTCTGCGAGCAGCTCAACCGGCTCACCCCAGGCGAGCACGAGAAGAAGTCGGCGCTGTTCAACTCGGGCGCTGAGGCGGTCGAGAACGCTGTCAAGATCGCGCGGCACGCGACCGGCAGGGAGGCGGTAGTGGTGTTCGACCACGCCTACCACGGCCGGACCAACCTGACGATGGCGATGACCGCGAAGAACATGCCGTACAAGCAGGGCTTCGGGCCATTCGCCGGCGAGGTCTACCGGGTGCCGATGGCCTACCCGTTCCGCTGGCCAGGCGGCCCTGCCGCCTGCGCCGCCGAGGCGCTCGACGTGGTGACCGGGCTGATCCACGCGCAGGTCGGCGAGGAGAACGTCGCCGCGCTGGTGATCGAGCCGATCCAGGGCGAGGGCGGCTTCGTCGTGCCGCCCGACGGATTCCTGCCCGGCCTGGCCAAGTTCTGCCGTACCAACGGCATCGTGTTCATCGCCGACGAGATCCAGTCCGGCCTCTGCCGCACCGGCGACTGGTTCGCGGTCGACCACGAGGGCGTGGTGCCTGACCTGGTCACCACCGCCAAGGGCATCGCCGGCGGGCTGCCGCTCGCCGGGGTCACCGGCCGCGCCGAGCTGATGGACGCGGTGCACCCTGGCGGGCTCGGCGGCACCTACGGCGGCAACCCGGTCGCCTGCGCAGCGGCGCTTGGCGCGATCGACACCATGCAGAAGCAGGATCTCCCGGCGGCGGCACGGGCCATCGGCGATGTCATGCTGCCAAGGCTGCGGAAGCTCGCGGCCCAGTACCCGGTCATCGGTGACGTGCGCGGCCGCGGCGCGATGGTGGCCGTCGAGCTGGTCAGGCCAGGCACGCTCGAGCCCGACGCGGCGGCCGCCAGCAAGATCGCCAAGACCTGCCACGCGGCGGGCGTCATCGTGCTCACCTGCGGCACCTACGGCAACGTGCTGCGGCTGCTGCCGCCACTGGTCATCGGCACCGAACTGCTTGACGAGGGGCTCTCGGTGCTGGCAGACGCGTTCGGCACGCTCTGACCCGCGCCGCCGGGGTGCCGGCCGACAAGGGGCTCGCGCGGATCGCCGACCGCGCTGCCGGGAACCTGGCCGCCGATCCGCTGCCGCTGTTCGCCGGCGGGTTCGACTGGCCGCTGCTGGTGCTGCGGGCGTCCGCGCTCGACGGCAACATCGAGGCGATGGCCGGGTACTGCGCCGCGCACCGGGTGCTGCACGCGCCGCACGGCAAGACCACGATGGCGCCGCAGCTGCTGCACCGGCAGCTCGCGGCCGGCGCCTGGGCGATCACCGCAGCGACGATCGGGCAGCTGCAGGTGTACCGGGCGGCCGGCCTGCCGCGGGTGCTGCTGGCCAGCGAGCTTGCCGACCCGCGCGCGATCGGCTGGCTCGGCGAGCAGCTTGCGGCCGACCCGGCCTTCGACTGCTACGTGTACGCCGACAGCGCCGCCGGCGTCCTGCTCCTTGCCGACGGGCTGCGCGCGGCCGGCCGTGGCGCTTCCGGGCGGCTGCGCGTGCTCGTCGAGCTCGGCTTTCCCGGCGGCCGCACCGGCTGCCGCAGCACCGAGGCAGCGCTGGCGGTCGCCGCGGCGGTGCAAGCGGAGCCGGAGCTGCGGCTGGCCGGGGTTGCCGGGTTTGAGGGCGGCATCCGTGGTGTCGATGCGGCAGCCACCCACGCCGCCATCGCGGCGTTCGCCACCGGGCTGCGCGAGCTGGCCGAATCGCTGCCGGGCGAGCCGCCTGCGGACCTGGCCGGCTTCATCGTCAGCGCGGGCGGCAGCGCGTACTTCGACATCGTGCTCCGCGAGCTCACTGCCGGCGTCCGGCCGCTGACCGTGGTGCTGCGCAGCGGCGCGTACGTCATTCACGACCACGGGCATTACGCGGCGACCGGGCCGGCCGCCCGCGGCGTGCCAGGCACCCCGCGGTTCGCCGCCGCCGCCGAGCTGTGGGCGCAGGTCATCTCCGTGCCCGAGCCGGGGCTGGCGCTGCTGAACGCCGGGCTCAGGGACATCTCCTGCGATCAGGGCATGCCGGTGCCGCTCTGGCTGCGGCAGGCCGGCGCCGCGGCCGGCGCCGCGCCTGCGGCACTGGCCGGGGCCGGCTACTCGGTCCGCCGGCTCGACGATCAGCATGGCTACCTGCGGCTGCCGGACGCCGCGCCGGTCCGGCCGGGTGACCTGGTCGGGCTTGGCTGCACCCACCCGTGCACCACGCTGGACAAGTGGCGGAAGATTCCGCTAGTCGATGACGATTACCTGGTCCGCGACCTGATCTCGACGTTCTTCTGATGGCTCAGGTGAGGGAGGATGCATGACCAAGCAGGCAGTTCACGGCAGCCGGCCGGGCGGCGCTTACACGCCGGGAATCCTGGCGAGCGGCACGTTCCTGTTCGTATCCGGGCAGATACCGGCACGAGACGGCGTGATCGTCGGCGAGACCGCGGGTGAGCAGACGCTGATCGCGCTGCAGAACATGACGGCGGTACTTGCCGAGGCCGGCGCGTCCCTGGCGGACGTGGTGCGGTGCGGCGTCTACCTGGACAACATGGCCGACTTCGCCGAGATGAACGAGGCGTACGCGTCGGCCTTCGGCGACCCGCTGCCGGCCAGGACGACGATCGGCGCCACCCTCAACGGGTTCAAGGTCGAGATCGACTGCATCGCCGTGCTGCCGGACTCCGCGGGAGCCTAGCGGGGCCGTCCCCGTGGCAGCACTGAGCTTGCCGGAAGGTTGGCCAGATGACAGCTCCGCCCGTGCTCCGCACGCTGCCGGTCCAGCCGGCCGCGCTCGGCGAGGGTCCGGTCTGGGACGCCCGCGCCGACGCGCTGTACTGGGTCGACATTCCGGCCGGCCTGGTGCACCGGCTGACCAGGCCGGGTCTTGACCCGGCCGGCCAGCACACGGTGTGGGACGTCGGCGAGGAGGTCGGCGCGGTGGTGCCGCGCGCGTCCGGCGGCCTGGTGCTCGCCGCGCGCAGCGGCTTCCGCTGGCTCGACCCGGACACCGGGTCGGTGACCCCGATCGCCCCGCTTGACCTCGGCGCCGGGATCCGGATGAACGACGGCGCCTGCGACCCGGCCGGCCGGTTCTTCGCCGGGTCGATGGCCGACGACGAGGCCGAGGGCGCCGGCACCCTGTACCGGCTCGACCCTGACCACAGCGTGCGGGCCGTGCTGGCCGGCGTGTCGGTGTCCAACGGCATCGGCTGGAGCCCGGACGGCACGCTGATGTATTACGTCGACTCGCCGAGCCGCCAGATCGACGTGCTCGATTTCGACGTCGCGACCGGCGAGCTGACCGGCCGCCGCCCGTTCATCGGCATCGACCTGGGCGCGGCGGTGCCTGACGGGCTGACCGTCGACGCCGATGGCTGCGTCTGGGTGGCGCTCTGGGCTGGCGGCGCCGTGCTCCGGCTCGGCCCCGACGGCGAGTTGCTGCAGGACATCGAGCTGCCGGTGCCGCGCGTCACCAGCTGCGTGTTCGGCGGTGCTGAGCTGCGGACGCTGTTCATCACCACGGCGGCATCGGACGACGGCTCCGGCGGCGAGCTGTTCAGCTGCCAGCCGGGCGCGGTCGGCCTGCCGACCCTTGCCTACCTCGGCTGAGGATCGCTCGGCTGCGGGATAACCCCGCCCGAGCCGGTACTGCCCGGCCAGGCGGCGAGCTGGGATACCGCGGGCAGCCGGACGCCGAGGCCGGTGACCCGGCCGGACGCGGCGTTGATGGCCACGATCCGGCCGGTGCTCAGCGCCGCGAACAGCCACCGGCTGT
>JASHQL010000571.1 GCA_030039155.1 Streptosporangiaceae bacterium
CGGCCCGCGGCGGCAGCCGAACGACCTGCTGCTCCCGGCCCGCCGCCCGGCATCGGGAGCCGGCTGGCGGCGCGCGGTCTTCCAGGCCAGCGGCGGCCTGCTGCGGCTCCCGGCGTCGCCGTCCGAGCGGCGCAAGCAGCAGATGATCGGCAGGATCAGGACGCCGGTGGCCGCGGGTCACTACCGGGTGGCGGTGATGAGCCTGAAAGGCGGCGTCGGCAAGACCACCGTCACGGTCGGGCTCGGCGCGACCCTGGCCGCGTGCCGCGGCGACCGGATCATCGCGGTCGACGCGAATCCCGATCGCGGCACGCTGTCGGACAAGCTGGTCGTGCAGACGCCGGCCACGGTCAGGGACCTGCTGACCGAGCGCGGGCAGATCACCAGGTACGCCGACGTGCGCGCGTTCACCTCGCAGATGACCAGCAGGCTGGAGATCCTGGCATCCGACTCCGACCCCGGCATCTCTGAGGCGTTCAGCGACCAGGACTACTGCGCCGCGGCCGCGGTGCTCGAGCGCTACTACGCGGTCTGCCTGACCGACTGCGGCACCGGCCTGCTGCACTCGGCGATGGCGGGCGTGCTGCGGCTGACCGACCAGGTCATCCTGGTCACGACCGGCTCGGTCGACGGTGCCCGCAGCGCCAGCGCGACCCTCGACTGGCTGGCCGCGCACGGCTACCAGGACCTGGTTACCGATGCCGTGGTCGTGCTGTCCGCGGTGCGCTCGCGTGGCCGCGGGCCGGTGGACATCGACCTGCTCGAGGAGCACTTCGCCGCCAGGTGCAAGGCGGTTGCGCGGGTGCCCTATGACCCGCACCTGGCCGAGGGCGCCGAGGTAGAGCTCGGCCAGCTGCGCAAGCCGACAGCCGACGCGTTCCTGTCGCTCGCGGCGGTCGTCGCCGACGACTTCTCTCGCCCGCACGACCCATAGACCGTCTGCCGAAGCATCGGCTTGCGGTATATCGGCAGACGAACTACCGTGTCCGCATGGACCCCGATCTCTCGTCGATGCCCGCCGGCGGCCAGCCGATCCCCACATCCAGGCGACCTTGGTCTGGAGCCCTCCTGTTCGGCCTGCTTCCACTCGCCGTCACCGTCGCAGTGCTCGTCCTGATCGCCATGGCCGCGGCCTCGGCCTCCGCCACTGGTGGCTGCGGCGGTGGCTGACGCGACGGTGCCAGCTCCGGCCATCCGCAGGCCAACTCCGGCACGCTCGGTGGCCGCGCGGGCGTGGCTCGGTGGCACGCTCGTCCTTACCGTGGCTGCGGCTAGCGCTGCGATCTTGCTCGCGCCCGCAGCTACGGCCCCGGCCCCGGAAGGGCTGGCCTTCCTGCTCTTCGTCGGCTCGTCGGTGCACGTCGCGGCGACCGGCTGGTTCTACACCGTGCCGGAGGTGCGCGGGCACATGCGCCGGCACAAGGCCAGGTTCATCTGGGTCCCGGCCGCGCTGATCGCAGGGGCCGGCGCGGCCGCGATGCTGCTCAGGCCGCGGCTGATCGAATGCTGCCTGCTGCCGTATTTCTGCTGGCAGTTCTTCCACTACCAGAAGCAGAACCTCGGCATCGGCGCGCTGGCCGCTGCGGCCCAGCGGGTGCAACCGCTGCAGCCTGCGGAGCGGCGCGCCCTGCTGGCGGCGGGCCTGAGCGGGATCGCGGCGCTCCTCGGCCGCCCGCAGCTGCTGCAGCTCACGATCCGGCCAGTGCTGCAGCCGCTGTACCCGATCGGAATCGGCTGCTTCGGCCTGGCGGTGGCGGCGGGCGTGGCGTTGCTGCTGTGTCGCCGGGCCGCGCAGCGGCCGGCCGGCTTCTGCCTTGGCTATCTCAGCGGCCTGCTGTTCATGCTGCCGGTGTTCGTGTTCAGCTCCCCGTACGCGGCGGTCGCTGGCCTGACAATCGCGCACGGGCTGCAGTACCTGCTGCTGGTCGCGCTGGTGGCCGGCGGGGCCGGTGGCGGCATGCGCCGGGCCGTGCAGCTCGCCGCGCTCGGCAACATCGCGCTGATCGGCGGCGCACTCCTGTCGGTGGCGTCGGACCAGCAGCACGGGGCGCCGCCGGCGCGGGTGCTGTTCGGCGTGTTCCTCGGCGCGGTAATGGCGCACTTCGTGGTGGACGCTGGCCTGTGGCGGATGCGCGAGCGGTTCCCCAGGTCGTTCCTGGCGAGCCGGCTGCCGTATCTGCTGCCGGGACCGCCATGATCCGGCTACCGATCCATCGCTCGCCGATCTACGATGGCCGCGTGCCTGACGCACCGCAGACGGCGGACCGAGCCGCGCCGTTCGGCTCATTCGGCCGCTACGCAGGACCGGCCACGCTGATCCTGTCCAGCCTGGCCGACGGGCCGAAGCACGGCTACGCGCTGACCAAGGACATCGAGCAGTTCGCCGGCATCAGGCTGGCGCCAGGCACCTTGTACGAGGCGCTCAGCCGGCTTGAGTCACAGGGCATGATCGAGGCGCTGGCGGCGCAGGACAGGCGGCGGCCATACCAGCTGACCGCGGCCGGCGCCGTGGCGCTGCGCGCGCACCTTGATGACCAGCGCCGCGTCGCCGATGTCGGCCTTGGCCGGCTGGCGCAGAACTGGGGGCACTGGTGAACCCCGGCGACACCGGCGGTGCCGCGGCACGCGATCGGCGAAAGGCTGCCGTACTGCTGCGCTGCTATCCGCAATCGTGGCGGGACCGGTACGGCGAGGAGTTCACCGAGCTGCTGCTTGCCGACCTGGCCGAGCGGCCCGCTTGCTGGCGGCGCACGGCCGACGTGATCAGAAGCGGCCTGCTTGCCCGGCTGACCTGCGCCGGGCTTTCCAGTCACGAGCTGCCGCCGGCCGAGTGCATCCGGGCCGGGGTGGCAACCGTCGGTTGCGCGGCTGCGGCAGCGCTGCTGGTCGGGGTGGCCATGCTGGCGCAGCTGGCGACCGGCTGGCAGTGGACCACGCCGCGGGCAAGCTCGGACGAGGTCGGCACGGTCGTCCTGGCCGCGGCGGTCGGCTGCATACTCGCGATCGCAATCGCGGCGGCCGTGCCGATCGCCTGGGCGGTAACGCGCCAGCTCGTCGGCGGGCCGCGGGCCCGGCTGATCCGCCCGGTGTCGCTCGCCGTGACCTGCGCCACCGCGCTGATCACGGGGGCCAGGCACTTCCAGAACGGTTGGCCAGGCACCGGCGGCACCGGACCGCAACACGGCGTGGTGCCAGGCGGCATCGCCGCGTTCGGCTGGGCGAGCACGCTGTCGCTCTCGTCCTACTGGGCGCACCCGGCCGCGCTGAGCAGGTTCCCGGCAGCCGAGCTGGCCTGGATGCTGCTGAGCCCGATTGCCGAGGTCGGGCTGATGACCGGCGTCGTGCAGACGATGCGGCGGATGCGGATGTCAGCCCGGCTGCTCAGGCATCTGGCCAGGCTCGTGCTCGCCTTCCCGGTCGCGGTGACCGTGCTGCTGGCCGGGGCTGCCACCTGGGTGCTCGGCAGTGCCGACGGGCGCGTCGGGTTGTTCCACCCTGGCCTGGTCGGGGCAGCGGGACTTGCGGTCATCTCGGTCACGCTTGTGGTGGTGCTGCGGGCCACCTCCGCGGTTGCCGCGGCCGCGCGCCGGCCGGCCCGGACGGCAGACTGAGCTGATGCCAGACAAGCCTGCGTTCGCGCAGCTCAACCTGGTGAGCGGTGACCTGCACAGCACGGCGCAGTTCTACCGCCGCCTTGGCCTGGTGATCGACGGCGACGCCGGCGATCAGCACCTGGAGTCGACGCTTGCCGACGGGCTGACCATCGAGTGGGACAGCGCTTCGTCGGTCTCGAACTGGGACTCGGCCTGGGCCGGCCACACCGGCGGCAGCACCGTACTCGGCTTCGCGCTGCCCACCCGCGAGGCGGTCGACGAGATGTACGCGGACCTGACCGGCAACGGCGGCCGTCCGCACCAGCCGCCGTACGACGCCTTCTTCGGCGCCAGGTACGCGATCGTCGACGACCCGGACGGCAACCCCGTCGGGCTGATGAGCCCGATCGAACCCGGCCGCCGCTACTGGCCGCCACGCAAGCCGCCGGCCGTTACTTGATCACGAAGCGGAGGGTGTGGGATTCGAACCCACGGTGACGCTTGCACGCCACAACGATTTTCAAGACCGTCGCCCTCGGCCACTAGGCGAACCCTCCACCGCACACGATATCGGTGCGCGGCATCCTGCCGCGGTGCGCTGCTCCGGTTCGGCGGTGAGTAGGCTCGCCGGTGGAAGGAGGCGGCATGCTCCCCCCGTTTGGCTGGTCAGCGGTGCTGACGCAGTGGCAATTCGCGCCGATCGTGACTGCGCTGGTCGTCATCGCCGGCGGCCTGTACGGCTGGGGCGCGCTGCGAGTGGCCAGGCGGCATCCGGCCAGGCCGTGGCCAGGCTGGCGGACCGCGATGTTCGGCGGCGGGCTCGCCGTGATCGTGCTGGCGACGCAGAGCGGCATCGGCGTCTACGACGATGTGCTGTTCTGGGACCACATGGTGCAGCACCTGATGCTCATCATGGTCGCGCCGCCGCTGCTTATCGCCGGGCAGCCGATCACGCTGCTGCTGCATGCCAGCAGGAACCCGCTGCACACCTGGACCAAGAAGGCGATCAGGTCCCCGGTCGCCAGCTTCCTGACCTGGCCGGTGTTCGGCGCCCTGGCCTACACCGCGGCCATCGCGGCCGCGCACCTGACCAGCCTGGCCAACCTGGTGCAGCGCAACCACACCGCGCAAAGCCTCGAGCACGCCGGGTTCCTGGTCGTCGGCTACCTGTTCTTCCTGCCGATCCTCGGCCGCGAGCCGATCCGGTGGCGGCTGTCCTACCCGATGCGGTTCGTCATCCTGGTGCTGATCATGCCGGTGGACACCTTCACCGGGCTGGTGCTCGGCTACGGCAACGCCGGCACGCCGGGCGTGCCCATCGGGCCGAGGCCCAGCTGGGCGC
Source organism: Streptosporangiaceae bacterium (assembly GCA_030039155.1). Lineage (GTDB taxonomy): Bacteria > Actinomycetota > Actinomycetes > Streptosporangiales > Streptosporangiaceae > JOPF074. Next base: position 4,936 of record JASHQL010000571.1, read on the forward strand.
CGACCGCGGTGCAGGACCTGCATGCGGGCGGCGCGGTCATGTGGATCGGCGGCGACGCCATCATGTTCGGCCTGATGATGCTCGTCTTCCTGATGTGGAGCATGGACGAGCGAGGTGCCACCAGCGGGCACGGCTGGCTGGAGCGGGCGCGCCGGACCAGCATGGCGGCCATGGTCGGCGCGGACGAGACGGCCGCGGCTGGTGCGGCCGAGGCCGGGCGGGCC
>JASHQL010000572.1 GCA_030039155.1 Streptosporangiaceae bacterium
AGCACCGCGCCGTATCCGAGCATGTTCAGCAAGATGCCGATCTCTACCAGCCAGAGCTCGCGGGACAGGCCGAGCCCGGCTCGGCGTGCGAGTGCGCCGGCCCGGCGTCGCGGCATGCTGATCATGCAGCGACCTTCAGGCCTCCTGTTACGGGAGGGTCAAGCCGTGGCCGTCAGGTCAGCGGCCGGCGCATGCAAGGTCACCAGTACCGCGGCTGGCCGGGGATCGTCTCCAGGTCAGCGAGCAGCAGATCACGATCCTCTTCGTCGGCTATCTCCTCGGCCGCCGCCAGCGCGCGGTCGGTGTGCTGCCTGGCCTGGCCCGCATTCCCGGCTACGGCGTAGGCCCTGGCCAGCGCCTCGTAGGCGAAGCCGAGGTCAAAGTCGCCGATGCCGTTCTCCTGGCACAGGTCGAGCACCCGCTGCGCATGGTGCAGGGCGGGCTCGGACCGGCCAAGCACCGAGTAGACGCGGGAGATCTGCCATTCGCCGCGGGCGAGGTGCGCGGGCGTCACGGTCGGGACCTGACCCCAGTGGTACCGGGAGGCGTGCGCGGAGTGAATCATGCGGTCGTCGTCCTGCCTGGTCCGGTTCTCCAGCTCGAGCAGCCGCCAGGTGTCGTTGAACAACTGGGCGGCCAGCAGCTTGACGTCGGTGACGCTGCCGGTGCCTGGCGTGCTCTTGGTGGTGGCGGTGCTGCCTGGTGCGTCGCTTTCCGGCATGACGGTCTCGATTCCCTCGGCAAGTAGATGGTCGATGGTGTGCAGGGCGCCGCGCAGCCGGGTGACCCTTGCCTCTAGATGGCGCCGGTGCAGCCGGATCACGTCCAGTACCGCCTGCGTGTCGCCCTGCTTCCAGGCGCTGACGGCGATCCGTACCTGGTCAAGCGGCAGGTCAAGGGTGCGCAGCAGGTGCACCAGCCTGGCTTCTGCCACCTGGTCGCTGCGGTACAGCCGGTAGCCGGTGCCGCCTGCTATCGCGGCGGGCCGCAGCAGCCGCACCCTGTCGTAGTGGCGCAGCGCCTTCGTGGTCAGCCCGCTGCGCCTGGCCATCAGGCCTACGGTCAGCAACGAGTCGGCTGGATCCTGCTCCATGGCGATCACCGTAGAACCTTCCGGCGGGTCAAGCTCAAGCCGGACTCGGCGCTGGTCCGCTCGGGCGCCTTGGCCCGGTGGGCGCCTTGGCCCGGAGGGCGCCATGGCCCGCATTCGCCCGGCCCGGCAGGTGCCCTGGCCCGCAGGTGCTTCGCCCGGTAGGCGCCCGCCCGGCCGGCGGGCGCTTGGCCGGCGGGCTTGGGCCCGAGCGAACCGGCATCTAAGCAGCGGGATCTGACAGTCTGGCCCGGCGCGTGCACCGGTGCTGGCCGCGGGGCAGCGCGTCCACAACCGGACCGCCGCCGGCCGGTTCCTGCTGCGTCTTTCGGCAGCATCGGCGGCGGAGGTGGTGCCGGATGGCGCTCGCGCGGACGCATGCGATCGCCCTGGTCGGGGTCCAGGGCCACGTGGTCGAGATCGAGGCCGACATCGAGAACGGGCTGGTGGCGCTGCTGCTTGTCGGCCTGCCCGACACCGCCCTGCGCGAGGCACGTGACCGGATCAGGTCGGCCATCGTCAACACCGGCCGGCCATGGCCGCAGCGCCGCATCACCGTTGGCCTTTCGCCGGCCAGCCTGCCGAAGCGAGGCAGTTCATTTGACCTGGGCATGGCGGTCGCCATCCTGGCCGCGGCCGGCGAGGTTCCTGCCGACCGGCTCGCTGGCACCGTGCTCATCGGTGAGCTCGGCCTGGACGGTCGGCTCAGGCCGGTGCCGGGCGTGCTGCCGGCGGTGGCTGCGGCCGCCGCTGCCGGGTTCGGCCGGGTCGTGGTGCCGGCGCAGAACGTCGCCGAGGCATCGCTGGTCCCGGAGTTGCAGGTGTGGCCGGCCGCCACGCTGGCTGACGTGATCTGCTCGCTGCGCGATGGCACGGAGCCGCCTGGGGTCGCTGACGACTTGACGCAGCTGACCGGCGTGCCGATTGACGGCACCGTGGCAACCGGCGGCACCGTGGCAACCGGCGGCCTTGCGGCAACCGGCGCCCTTGCGGCCGACACCGGCCGGGCTGTTGGCGGGCTTGACCTTGCCGACGTGGTCGGCCAGCCGGTGGCCAGGCGCGCTGCCGAGATATGCGCGGCCGGCGGGCACAACCTGCTGCTGCTCGGGCCGCCAGGGGTCGGCAAGACTATGGTCGCGGAACGCATCCCGACGATCATGCCGCCGCTTGACCGGGCGGCGGCGCTCGAGGTCAGCTCGATCCACTCGGTGGCCGGCACCCTGCAGCCGGGGCGGCCGCTGATCACCGAGCCGCCGTTCTGCGCGCCGCACCACACCGCCACCAAGGCGGCCATCGTCGGCGGCGGCAGCGGCATGATCAGGCCGGGTGCCGCCTCGCTCGCGCACCGCGGCTGCCTGTTCCTCGACGAGGCGCCGGAATTCGACAGGGACGTGCTCGACGCGCTCAGGCAGCCGCTGGAGTCCGGCTCGGTCATCATCGCCAGGTCTGGCGTGACGGCGAGGTTCCCGGCGCGGTTCACCCTGGTGCTCGCCTGCAATCCGTGTCCGTGCGCCAGGTCGGCCACGACGGGTGACGCGTGCACCTGCACGCCGCTGGTCAAGCGGAGGTACCTGGCCCGGCTGTCCGGACCGCTGCTCGACCGGGTCGACGTCAAGGCCGAGTTGCTGCCGGTCGGCCGCGCCGAGCTGCTGTGCGATCGCCAGCTCGCCGAGCCAAGCGCGGTCATCGCCGCCAGGGTCGCGGCCGCGCGGCAGCGGGCCAGCCACCGGCTCCGCGGCACCCGGTGGCAGGTCAACGCGGAGGTGCCAGGCAGCGAGCTGCGGCGGCGGTTCCGCCCGGCAGCAGGCGCGCTGGCTCCGCTGGAACGGAGCATGGACCGCGGCCAGATCAGCGCCAGGGGGGTCGACCGCATCATCAGGATGTCGTGGACGCTGGCTGATCTGGCCGGAGCGCAACGGCCAGGCAGCAACGAGATCGGCTATGCGCTGGCGCTGTGGCTCGGGGTGGCGTCGTGACCGGCTATGCGCTGGCGCTGTGGCTCGGGGTGGCGTCCTGACCGGCGTCATTCCCGGCGCTCTGACCAGGCGAAGGAGCCAGCATGCCGGGATATGCAGTGCTGCCACCCTGGTGCCGCCGCGATCCCACCCGTACTATGCGTGTTTAGCGCCTTGGATGGGCATCCGATCCAGTCCGGTTCGTCTGCCCCGTTTCCTGGGCTTTTTCCGTCGCCGCGCCTTCAGCGGCGCGGCCACGAGCGCTGCCGGGTTCCGGCGGCGGAGGGGGTAACGATGGTCGAATCACCCGGGGCAGGCAGGGCGCGGCGGCTGGTCGTCGTGCTAGCAGCGGTGCTCCCGCTGGCCGGGGCCGGGCTGGCAGCACTCGGGGCGCCCGCCGCGCAGGCAGCCGCGAGTTCGGGCGCTGGCCCGGCGGCGGCTCCGCCAGCGGCACATCAGGTCGTCAGGACGAAGGCGCAGTGGCAGGCAGCCATCTCGAAGGTCAGGCAGCCCGGCAGCGGCTGTTTCCGGGCTTCGTACCCGGACCTGCAGTGGCATGCTGCCGCGTGCGCGGTCGCACCGAAGTGGCCGCTGGCACCGGTGCTGCGGTCAAGGTCAGCGACGCGTGCCGGGCCGGCCACGGTAGGCGACGCACTCGACTACTCGGCCCAGACCACTGGGTTGATCTCCCAGGCGACAGGATCGTTCCAGGATGTGACCTCGGACATCACCGAGAAGGGTCAGCAGGATGACTCGGGCCCGAGGGTCGCAAACGCCTTTACGCTGCAGCTCAACACCCAGTTCTTCAGCTCATCCCCCGCCTGCGCGGGGAGCAGCGATCCCTCGGACTGCCTCGCATGGCAGCAGTTCGTGTACCTCTATGACGACGGCGCCGGCTATGTGTTCATGCAGTACTGGCTGATCGACTATGACGCCACCTGCCCGGTGAACTGGTTCTCGTACTCCACCGACTGCTACACCAACAGCGACGCGAACATGCTGAACAGCCCGCTGACCGCCAAGGATCTGGCGAGCGTCAAGCTGACCGCCAGCGCGGCTTCTGGCGGCAATGACGAAGTGTCGTTGTCGCTCGGCTCAGGGAAGGCAACCTCGGTGACCGCGAGCGACAGCATGATCGATCTTGCTGCGTTCTGGAACACCACTGAATGGGGCGCCTTCGGCGACGGCGGAGGCGGCGAGGCGTACTTCGGCAGCGGGACAACCCTGGAAGCGAAGACCGCCCTGACCACCGACAGTTCTGCGGCGCCCGAGTGTGTCGAAGAGGGCTTCACCGGTGAGACGAACAACCTCACGCTGACCAGCACGCCGGCGCTGGGACCAGAGCCTTCGCCCACCCTCGCCAGCAAGCAGACCAACGGAAAGAGCGGCAACGCAAGCTGTGCCACGGCCGCGCAGGCAGACAGCTCGGCCACCAGCTTGAAGCTGTCGGCGTCGAGCGTGACCTACGGTCATGAGAACGCCGAGCACCTGACTGTGCACGTGACGTCCGCCGCCGTGGTGACCGGGAAGGTCACGGTCACCGCCAAGCCCGCCAAGGGCAAGTCGGTCAAGCTGTGCGTGATCACGCTCAGCAGCGGAGCGGGCAGCTGCACCCTGGCCCGCAAAGCCCTCAAGTCGGGCAGCTGGAAGCTGACCGCGGCGTACGGCGGCGCGCCTGACGTTGTCGGCTCTGACTCGGCTCAGAAGGCGCTGAAGGTCCGCAAGTAACCAGGCAGAGAGCGCCCGGCGGCCACCGCGGCCGCCGGGCGCTCTTGCACGTCCGGGCGATCTCTCACGTCCGGTGGCTTCCGCGGATGCTCTTGCACGTCCGGGCGCCTACCGCGGCGCTTTTGCACGTCCGGGCGGCTGCTGCGGCGCTCAGTTACGTCCGGCGGCGAGCGCGTCCGCCCTTGCACGTCCGGCGGTTGCCGCCATCGCCCGGGCGGTCTTGCACGTCGGGGCAAAGCTCGCAAGATGCCTGGCTCATCCACAGGCTGCCGCGTTCACCGCTCGTGATCCACACGCCGACCGCGCGCGGTCGCGGCCGGCCCTGCTGCCCGGCAGGGTCGTAACCGGAGGTGGTGACGGTGCGCGATGAACGAGACAGCTGCGGCCGGCCAGGATGCCGGTGCGCGGACGGGCGCCGGGCGGCTGGCAAGCGGGCGGCGCGGGCATGGGCAGCGTGACGGACCTGGAGCGGCTGGCCAGGGCCCAGCTGTCCGAGCTGGCCGATCCCGGCGACCCGGCGCTCGGCGCCCTGCTGGCCCGGTGTGAGCCGGCCGAGCTGATCCGGGCGGTCTCGGCAGCTGGCGCGCCGCAGGCGAGCCTGCCGGGCGGGTGCGCCGAGGTTCCTGGCCTGGACCGGGCGTTCGGGCGGTGGCGGCGGCGGCTCCCCGGCATCGCCACGCCGGGCAGGCTGGACGGCTGGCAGCGCAGCGGCCTACGGCTTGTGTGCCCAGGCGAGCCGGAGTGGCCGACCCAGCTGGACGATCTCGGCGAGGCACGGCCGGTGCTGCTGTGGTTGCGCGGCGACTGCGACCTGCGGTTCGCGTGCCTGCGGTCGGTGTCGGTCGTCGGCTCGCGTGCCGCCACCGGGTACGGGCTCGAGGTTGCATTGGAACTGGCGGCTGAGCTTTCCGAGCGCGGCTACACCGTGGTGTCCGGGGGTGCCTACGGCATCGACACCAGGGCGCACCAGGGCGCCCTGGTGTCCGGCGGCTGCACGGTGGCGGTGCTGGCCAGCGGCCTCGGCTACTGCTACCCGCAAGGACAGCACGGCCTGTTCGAGCAGATCGCCGGATCCGGGGTGCTGGTCAGCGAATGCCCGCCGGACCGGCCGCCGACCAGGCCGGGCTTCCTGATCAGGAACCGGCTGATCGCCGCGCTCAGCCGCGGCACCGTGGTGGTGCAGGCTGCGTTGCGCAGCGGCGCGCTCAACACCGCGAGGCACGCCAGGGAGCTGTGCCGCCCGGTCATGGCCGTGCCAGGTCCGGTCACGACCGAACAGTCGGCCGGCTGCCACGAGCTGATCATGAGCTACGGCGCTGCCTGCGTGACCGCGGCCAGGGATGTGATCGAGCACGTGTCTCCGCCCGGCACCGGCGGCGAAGGGCCCAGATTCGGCCCGTCCAGGCGCCGGGACAGCCTGGACCCGGTCATGACGGCAGTCCTGGAGGCGGTGCCGGCCTCCGGCGGCAGGGGCGCGGCCGAGATCGCGATCAGGGCCGGCATTGAGCACGATGCAGCGGTCAGCTGCCTTGGCAGGCTCGCCGGCGAGGGCTTCGTGCAGCGCGGCAAGCACGGCTGGCGCGCGGTCAGGCAGCCTGAGCAGGACCAGCAATGATCAGCCGGGTCCGGGCTGGTTATCCCTCAGCGCGGCGCTGGCAAATCGGTCTGGCGGAAATTTTGCTCGCTCTGTGCAGCTACTATGGGTCAGATCCTGCCCGATTCCGGGCAGAATCCTTGTGTTCGAGAGGCCAGAGAGGTCAGGATGTGTCCTGTGTCGGGCCAGGAGTCGTACGAGGAGCTCATCACGTACCTGACCCGTACCTGCCCGCTCAGCCCGGGCGAGGCCGCCAAGGTCGTCGCCGATGTGCTCGGCTACTTCGCCGAGCCGGCCGACCGCTATGTCCGCCGGAGGCACCGCGAGCTGAAGGACCGCGGGCTGACCAACGAGCTGGCGTTCGAGCAGATTGCCGCGGAGCTGCGGGAGCGCCGGTTCGCCGCGCCCGAGCTGTCGCTGCGTCAGCTGCGCAGGATCGTCTACGGATAAGGGTTCATGAGCCGCAAAGGAGGCATACCGCATGTGCGGGATCGTCGCATACGTCGGCAGCAGGGACAGCGTCCCTGTGCTGCTCGAGGGGCTGGCAAGGCTGGAGTACCGCGGCTATGACTCGGCTGGCCTTGCCGTCCTCGGCCGGAGCGGTGACCTGCGGATCCGCAAGGCCAAGGGCCGGGTCGCCGATCTTGCGGCGGAGCTGCCAGCCAGGTTCAAGGGCGGCCCTGGCATCGGGCACACCCGCTGGGCCACGCACGGCGAGCCGAGCGACGCCAACGCGCACCCGCATGCGGTCGGCCCGGTTGCCATCGTGCACAACGGGATCATCGAGAACGCCGACGAACTTCGCACCGGCCTGGTCGCACGCGGTGCCCAGTTCAGCTCGGACACCGACAGCGAGATCCTGGCGCACCTGATCGCCGAGGCTGACACCGACCTGGAGGAGGCGGTGCGCAGCGCGCTGACCCAGGTCGTCGGCACCTACGGGCTGGCGGTCCTGGACGCCAGGCAGCCAGACCGCCTGGTGGTGGCGCGCAACGGCAGCCCGGTCCTGCTCGGCATCGGTGAGCGGGAGATGTTCGCGGCGTCCGACCTGTCCGCGCTGGTCCGCTACACCAGGCAGGTCGTGCACCTGGACGACGGCGAGGTGGCGACGGTGCAGGCGGACGGGTTCCGCACCTTCACCCTGGACGCGCAGCGGACCACCAAGCAGCCCGCGGTCATCGAGGCCGACCTCGGCTCCTACGAGGCGGACGGGCACGCGCACTTCATGCACAAGGAGATCCACGAGCAGCCGCAGGTCGTGGAGCGGGTGCTGCGGGGGCGGCTGGACGAGCGGTTCAACACCGCGCACCTGGGCGGGCTGAAGATGGATGCGCGAGAGGCGCGCGGCATCCGCCGGGTCAAGATCCTCGGCTGCGGCTCCGCCTACTACGCGGGACTGCTCGGCGCCCAGCTCATCGAGGAGATGGCGCGCATCCCCGCCGATGCCGAGGCGGCGTCAGAGTTCCGCTACCGCAATCCGGTGGTCGAGGCCGACACGCTGTACGTCGGGGTCAGCCAGTCTGGCGAGACCTACGACACGCTGGCGGCGGTGCAGGAGCTGACCAGGAAGGGCGGCCGGGTCCTCGGGGTGGTGAACACCGTCGGCAGCACGATCGCTCGTGCCTGCGACGCCGGGGTCTACTTGCATGCTGGCCCTGAGGTCTCGGTGACCTCAACCAAGACCTTCACCGCCACGGCGACCGTCTTCGCCCTGCTCGCGCTGCACCTGGGCCGGATCCACGATCTGTCGACCGCGGACGGGCGGCGGATTAGCGCAGGCCTGCGCGCGCTGCCTGACCAGATCGCGCAGGTGCTGGCCATGGAGGAAGAGATCGCCTCGGTGGCCAAGGAACTGGCCCAGTACCGCGGCATGTTCTTCGTCGGCCGGGTCCGCGGCTGGCCGGTAGCCAGGGAGGGCGCGCAGAAGCTGAAGGAGGTTTCCTACCTGCACGCGGAGGCCTACCCGGCAAGCGAGCTCAAGCACGGGCCGCTGGCCCTCGTCGGGCCCGAGCTGCCCACGGTGGCCGTCATTCCGGACGACGAGCTGGTCGAGAAGAACCTGTCGACGCTCGGCGAGATCCGCGCCCGCCGCGGCCGGGTCGCGGTCGTCGGTCACTCGGCACCGGACGTGAAGCTGGCCGACGATTTCATCGCGGTGCCGAAGAACGAACCGGAGCTCGACCCGATCCTGCTGTCGGTGCCGCTGCAACTGCTGGCCTACCACGCGGCGGTCGCCCTCGGTAACGACGTCGACCGGCCACGCAACCTGGCCAAGTCGGTGACCGTGGAGTGAACCAGGTCCTCGAGTTCGCGGCGGCTGCCGGGCTGCTCACGCTGGTACCCGGTCCGGACACGCTGCTGGTGCTGCGCAGCGCGTTAGCAGGCAGCCGGGCCGAGGCGACCGCGGCGGCAGCGGGCGTCTGCACGGCCCTGGCCGGCTGGGGCTGCGCCGCAGGCCTCGGCCTGGCCGCGCTGCTCAGGGAGTGGCCCGGCCTGTTCACCGCGCTGCGCTACCTCGGTGTGGCCTACCTGGCCTACCTGGGCATCCGGGCGTTCAGCAGGCCGGCCGGGCCGGCCGACACTGCTGAGCAGGCTGAACCGCGGCAGCCCGCGCGACTCCGCCGCGGGTACCTGCGCGGGGTGGCCACCAACGCCACCAACCCGAAGGTCGGGCTGTTCTACCTGGCGCTGTTCCCGCAGTTCATCCCGGCCGGGGGCAGCGTTCTGCGGTACAGCCTGCTGCTGGCCAGCATCCATGTGACCGAGAGCATGGTCTGGCTCACCGCCGTGGCGATCGGCGCAAGCTGGCTGAGTGGCCGGCTGCGGCGACCCGGCACCGATCGCTGGGTCGGCCGCTTGTCCGGTTCGGCGTTCCTGGCTTTCGCGGTCAGGCTGGCGTGGCGCTGAGCAGATCCGGCCAGGGTCGGCTGAGTGTGTCGCACACTGGCAGCATGGGCGCTGCCGAAGCTGGGTCGCAGGCCGTGGCGGGACCGGCCCCGCAGGACGCGCTGCTGCGGGCTTTTGAGCGGCATCTGGCCGCCGAGCGCGGGCTGTCCGCGCACACAGTGCGCGCCTATCTCGGCGATGTCGCCAGCCTGCTCGACCACGCTGCCCAGGCAGGCGTGGACCTGGCCAGGCCGGACGGCCTCGACATCACCGTGCTGCGCGGCTGGCTCGGCGGGCAGTACCGGGCCGGCCAGGCCAGGGCCTCGATCGCCAGGCGCGCGGCGGCGGCTCGCAGTTTCACTGCGTTCGCGCATGCCCGCGGCTGGCTCGACGCCGATCCTGGCCCGCTGCTCGGTACGCCGAAGCCGGGCAGGCCGCTGCCGCAGGTCCTGGGCAGGGAGCACATCGCCGCGCTGCTTGACCCGCCGCCTGACCCGGCGCGGCCCGGCCGTCCAGCCCCGCCGGCTCCGGCCGCGGGCGAGGTGGCGGGTGATGACGGCCAGGCCGGGCCTGGCACCGGGCAGGACGCCGTCCCGGCAGCCGTGGCAGTGCGCGACACGGCGATCATGGAGCTGTTGTACGCGTCCGCGATCCGGGTCAGCGAGCTGGCCGGCCTGGACACCGGGGATCTTGACCAGGAGCGCAGGACCATCAGAGTCTTCGGCAAGCGGGCCAAGGAGCGGGTGGTGCCGGTCGGGATCCCGGCGCTGCGCGCGCTGCGGGCCTGGCTGGCCGTCGGGCGGCCGGTGCTGGCGGGCGGGGCGAGCGGCGCGGCGATGTTCGTCGGAGCCCGCGGCCGCAGGATCGACCCGCGCACGGTGCGGCGGGTCGTGCATGCCCGGATAGCCGCCGCCGGGACGGTACCCGATACCGGCCCGCACGGGTTGCGCCACACCGCGGCCACGCACCTGCTTGAGGGCGGCGCTGACCTGCGCAGCGTGCAGGAACTGCTCGGGCATGCCTCGCTGGCAACCACGCAGATCTACACGCACGTGAGCATCGAGCGGCTGCTCGCCGCCTACCGGCAGGCCCATCCGAGGGCATGACCGGGACCAGGCACCGACCTGGGCCAGAGCGGGCCGGTGGCAGGGGCGCAGATGCCGGCCGGTCCCACGGCGGCGGAGATGTAGACTGACGGGCACGGCGAGCCAATGCCAGCGCTGCAGCATGCACGCTGGCGGGCGAGCCGAATTCGCGCGCCCGCTTGCCGCGTCGGCTGCCTCTACCGGCACCGCGCGGGACGATCCTCACCGGTCTGCGAGACATTCTCGTGGCGAGGACGGCCGGGCGCCAGGGCAGAACCGGAACGGCGCGCTGGCGGACTCGGCAGGGCGCCCAGACAGGAAGGGCACCGGCATGGCACCGGTCGTCACCATGCGCCAGCTGCTGGAGAGCGGCGTTCACTTCGGTCACCAGACCAGGCGCTGGAACCCGAAGATGAAGCGGTTCATCTTCACCGAGCGCAACGGCATCTACATCATCGACCTGCAGCAGTCGCTCGACTACATTGACCGCGCCTACGAGTTCATCAAGGAAACCGTCGCGCACGGCGGATCGGTGCTGTACGTGGGCACCAAGAAGCAAGCCCAGGAGGCCATCGCCGAGCAGGCCCGCAGGGTGGGCATGCCGTTCGTGAACCAGCGCTGGCTTGGCGGCATGCTGACGAACTTCAGCACCGTCTACAAGCGGCTGCAGCGGCTCAAGGAACTCGAGGAGATCGACTTCGATGACGTGGCGGGCTCCAACCTGACCAAGAAGGAGCTGCTGCACCTGCGCCGTGAGCGGGACAAGCTCGAGCGCTCGCTCGGCGGGATCAGGGACATGTCGAGGGTGCCGAGCGCGCTGTGGGTGGTGGACACCAAGAAGGAGCACATCGCGATCAGCGAGGCTCGCAAGCTGGGTATCCCGGTCATCGCCATCCTGGACACCAACTGCGACCCGGACGAGGTGTCCTACCCGATCCCCGGCAACGACGACGCGATCCGCAGCGTGGCACTGCTGACCAGGGTCGTCGCGGACGCCGTGGCGGACGGGCTGATCGCCAGGGCCGGATCGGCTGTCGCGGACGACAAGCCGGCCGCAGACGGCGCGGATGGCCTGCTCGGTGCCGAGGAGCCGCTTGCCGAGTGGGAGCGCGAGCTGCTCGAGGGCAAGAGCGAGGACGGTGGCGCCGACAGCGCCAGCGCGGCGGCCGCGGATGACAGCGCGCAGGCGGCGGCCGACGGCGACGCCGCGGCCGACGGCGACGCCGGCGCCG
>JASHQL010000573.1 GCA_030039155.1 Streptosporangiaceae bacterium
GCGGTGAGCAGCTCGGTGCTGATCTCCCGGATCCGCGGCTGGACCGATTCGGACTGGGACAGCGCGGACGCCAGGCTGGCCGGCCGCGGGCTGCTGACCGCCGGCGGGCACGCCACCGCAGCCGGCCAGGCGCTGCACCAGCAGATCGAAGGCGCGACCGACCAGGCGGCAGCGCGGCCGTGGGCCAGCCTCGGCGCCGCGCGCACCGCCGAGCTGGCCCACCTGCTCAAGCCGGTGACCAGGGCCTGCGCCGCCGCGCTGCCCTACCCCAACCCGGTCGGCGTGCCCGCGCCGGTGACCGGCTGACCGAGCTGACCGAGCTGACCGACGAGCCGAAGGACCCCCGATGAGCACGATCGAGCGACCCAGGCTGAGCGAACTGGCCGACCCGGCGCTGCTGCCCGATCCCTATCCGGTGCTGGCCGCGCTGCGGGACGCATCGCCGTTCGCCGAGTTCGACGGCATGTTCGTGGTGGCCGCCAGGCACGCCGATTGCTCCGCAGTGCTGCGCGATCCGCGGGCAAGCAGCGAGCGCAGCCGGTCGCTGCTCGCGGAGGCGAACGTGGAACGTGGCACCCCGTCGTTCCTGTCGCTCGACCCGCCGGATCACACCAGGCTCAGGCGGCTGGTGTCCAAGGCATTCAGCGCGCGGGTGATCGCCGCCCTTGAGCCGCGGATCCGGGAGATCAGCACCGAGCTGCTCACCGCGGCGGGGCGGGCCGACGGCAGCTTCGACCTGGTCAGCGAGCTGGCCTACCCGCTGCCGGTGCGGATCATCTCCGAGCTACTAGGCGTTCCCGCAAATGATCACCCCAGATTCGCCGGCTGGTCGGCGCGGCTCGCGCACTCGCTGCAGCCGGGTTTTGGCCTTTCCGATGAGCAGGCGCGGCAGCGCGCGGCGGTGACCAGCGTGGCACGCGCGGAGTTCGCCGAGTATTTCCGCGAGCTGATCGCGGCCCGCCGCGCCGCGCCGTCGGATGACCTGCTGTCCGAGCTGATCAGAGCGGAGGACGAAGGCCCGCGGGGGGGTCCAGGGGGGTCGTCCCCCCAGGGCAGCAACCGCCTCACCGAAGACGAGCTGATCGCGACCTGCGTGCTGCTGCTGGTGGCCGGGCATGAGACCACCGTCGGCCTGATCTCCAACGCGGTGCTCGCGCTGCTCAGGCACCCGGCCCAGCTGGCCGCGCTGGCCGCGGACCCTGCGCTGGCGAGCGCGGCAGTGGAGGAGACGCTGCGCTACGACGCGCCGGTGCAGATGACCGGCCGGGTCGCCCGCGGCGGCATGCTGGTCGGCGATGTCGCGGTCCCTGACGGCGGGCTGATCCTGATGCTGCTGGCCGCCGCCGGGCGCGATCCCGCGGTCTTCGCCGAGCCGGACTCGTTCGACATCAGCCGCGGCAACGCGGCCGGGCACCTGGCCTTCGCGGCGGGCCCGCACTTCTGCCTCGGCGCCCCGCTCGCCCGGCTCGAGGCCGCAGTCGCGCTGCAGGAGTTCGCCCGCCGGGTCACCGGGCCCGAGCTGGCCGGCCTGGCCTACAAGCCGAACCTGAACCTGCGCGGCCCGCAGCGCCTCGACGTCGGGTTCCGCCAGGTCCTGCCAGCCTGAGCCGCGGTCAGCCGTCGGGTCAGCCGTCGGGTCAGCCGAGGGTCAGCCGAGGGTCAGCCGAGGAAGCCGCGCAGCAGCGCGGCGGTGCCTGCCAGGTGCTCGGCCACCGCCGACCTGGCCCGGTCCGGGTCGCCGTCCAGGATCGCCGACACGATCGCCTGATGCTGGCCGGCCGTGTGATCGATGTTGCGGCGCAGCACCGGGATCGCGTTCAGCAGGTCGTTCAGCCGCATCCTGGCGTCGGCGCACGCGGCGGCCAGCAGGCTCGACCCGGTCTGCTCGGCGATGCACAGGTGGAACAGGGTGTCAAGGCGGCGGTAGTCCTGCGGGCTTGCCGCGTTCACGTCGGCCAGCCTGGCCAGCAGCACCTCGCGCACCGCCTCGTCGGCCGACTGGCCGAACTGGCCGGCCAGCACCTCCGCGGCGCCGGACTCCACGGCGAGCCTGAAGGTCAGCGCGTCGGTGAGCTTGTCGCCGTCCTGCAGCGCCAGCCGCCGCAGCTCCGACCGCTGCGGCGCGGGCGGACTGTAGGTGACGAAGGTGCCGCCGGCCCGGCCGCGCTTGGAGCAGACGTACCCGGCCTGCTGCAGCTCGCGGATCGCCTCGCGCAGGGTCAGCCGGCTGATGCCGAGCTGCACGGCCAGCTCGCGCTCGGCCGGAAACCGCTCGCCTTGCGCGACAAGGCCGAGCTTGATGATGGTCAGCAGCCGCTCGACTGTCTCCTCGAACGCGTTCCCCTGCCGGACCGGCCGCAGCACGCTGGTGAGGTCGAGGCCGGGCGTCGTCACCCTGGCCCGCCAGGCAATCGACAGCGGCTGCTCGTCACCAGAACCGACCCCCTGCTCACGTGGTAGCCAGGCTGCTCAGCACTCTACGGGAGCTTCACGCGGCCGGCCTGCCACGGGCGGCCGCTCGCGGTCCCGCACCTGGTCCCCCGGCACGCGGGTCCCCCCCGTCCCGCGTGCCGGTCTCACTGGGGCACGAGTGATGAATGTGGTCCATAGGTCTTGACAACGCCGCAGACCTGCTCATCATTGGTCTGATATTAGACCATTAACGGTTCCTCCCCCGCTACCCGCAACCAGCCCACAGGCAAGGAGCAAGCCGTGTCGGCAGAACCCGTAGTGCTCAGCGATGAGGAAACCCTCCACCGGCTTGGCTACGCGCAGGAACTGCGCAGGCGGATGTCGGGCTTCAGCAACTTCGCCGTGTCGTTCACGATCATCTCGATCCTGTCCGGCTGCCTGACCCTCTACTACTTCGGCATGGAAGAGGGCGGCCCGGCGATCATCGTCTGGGGCTGGCCGATCGTCGGCATCATGACCCTGCTGGTCGGGCTCTCCATGGCCGAGGTGTGCTCCAGTTACCCGACCGCGGGCGGGCTGTACTACTGGTCGGCCAAGCTGGCCAGGAACAACGGCCCTGCCTGGTCCTGGTTCACCGGCTGGTTCAATTTCCTCGGCCAGGTGGCGATCACGGCCGGCATCGACTTCGGCGCCGCGCTGTTCATCAACTTCCTGCTTGACCTCTGGTTCAGCTTCAGCGTTACCACGCCATGGCACACGATCCTGATCTACGCGATCGTGCTGCTCGTGCACGGCTTGCTGAACCAGTTCGGCATCCGCCTGGTGGCGCTGCTGAACAACGTCAGCGTCTGGTGGCACATCCTCGGCGTGCTCATCATCGTCGGCGCGATGATCTTCGGGCTGAAGGCGGGCGCGCACCACGAGTCGGTCAAGTACGTGTTCACCGACCTGCAGAACCTGTCCGGCTTCAAGATCGGCTGGTGGTACATCCTGCCGGTCGGCCTGCTGATGGCCCAGTACACCTTCACCGGCTACGACGCCTCCGCGCACATGACCGAGGAGACGCACAAGGCCGCCACCGCCGGCCCGCGCGGGATCGTGATGTCGATCCTGATCTCGCTGATCGCCGGCTGGGTGCTGGTGATCGGCATCACGTTCGCGATCCAGAAGTCGCACTACCTCACCGAGGCGACCGCGGTGGTCGCCCCGGCCCAGATCTGGATCGACGCGATCGGCCGCACCGGGGCCGAGTTGCTGCTGCTGGTCGCGATCGGCGCG
The DNA here is from genome assembly GCA_030039155.1 of Streptosporangiaceae bacterium. Lineage (GTDB taxonomy): Bacteria > Actinomycetota > Actinomycetes > Streptosporangiales > Streptosporangiaceae > JOPF074. The sequence continues at coordinate 3,691 of JASHQL010000573.1, forward strand.
CAGCTGTTCTGCGGGATGTCCTCGGTCACCGCCAACTCCCGGATGATCTACGCGTTCTCCCGCGACGGCGCGCTGCCAGGATCCCGGATCTGGCACAAGGTCAACCACCGGACCAGGACGCCGACCAATGCGATCTGGCTGGCCGCAGGCGGCGCGCTGATCCTCGGCCTGCCGTACCTGTGGAACAGCGCTGCCTACGGGGCGGTCACCTCGATCGCCACCATCGGCCTCTACATTGCCTATGTGACGCCGACCTACCTGCGGCTACGGCAGGGCAAGACCTTCCAGCGCGGCCCGTGGCACCTCGGCCGGCGCAGCTACGCGATCGGCTGGACCGCGGTGGTCTGGGTGATCTTCATCGCGATCCTGTTCATGCTGCCGCAGTTCGGCCCGATCGGCTGGAAGACCTTCAACTACGCGCCGATCGCGGTGGCCGTGGTCATCGGCTACGCCGGCATCTACTGGCTGGCCTCGGCCCGCAAGTGGTTCACCGGCCCGAAGGTGCAGGGCACCGAGGCCGAACTCGCCGCCATCGAGCAAGAGCTGTCGGCCTGACCGATGTCCGATCACCACGCGGGCGCGGCTCGTCCTGGGATGCTGTCCCTGGACGAGCTGCGCCAGGCCGCGGCCGACGGGACGATCGACACCGTCGTGCTGGCGTTCACCGACATGCAGGGCAGGCTGCAGGGCAAGCGGCTGTCCGCCGAGTTCTTCCTGGACGAGGTGGCCGAGCACTACTCGGAGGGCTGCAACTACCTGCTGGCGGTCGACGTGGACATGAACACCGTCGACGGCTACGCGATGTCGTCGTGGTCGCGCGGCTACGGCGACTTCGTGCTGCAGCCTGACCTCGGCACGCTCAGGCTGATGCCATGGCATCCGGCGACCGCGCTGGTGATCGCCGACCTGACCTGGCTGGATGGCGCGCCGGTGACCGCGTCGCCGCGGCAGATCCTGGCCAGGCAGACCGCCAGGCTGGCCGACCGCGGCCTGGTCGCGATGGCCGGCACCGAGCTCGAGTTCATCGTGTTCACCGACTCCTACGAGCAGGCAGCGGACAAGTCGTACCGCGACCTGACCCCGGCCAACCAGTACAACGTCGACTACTCGATCCTCGGCACCTCAAGGGTCGAGCCGCTGCTGCGCGCGGTACGCAACGGCATGTC
>JASHQL010000574.1 GCA_030039155.1 Streptosporangiaceae bacterium
GCCGCGGCACGTTCGTGGTGCCGCCGTTGCCGACCTGGCCAAGGCCATTCGCGCCCCAGGCGAACACGTTGCCGTGCGGCGTGATCCCGTACGAGGTCGCACCCCCGGTGGCGACCACCAGGAAGCTGAGGCCGGGAGCCAGCCTGATCTGCACCGGCCGCGGCTGTGACTTGGTGTTGCCGGTGCCAAGCTGATACTGGCGGCCGTCGCCCCACGCGTACAGCGCGCCGTTCGACAGCAGCGCGAGCGTCTGCCCGTTCCGCGGCAGCGAGCCGCCCTCGAAGAGCTGCCTGACCCGGTGCGGCAGCCTGACCCGGGCGGGCGTGGTCACTGGCCCGCCTCTGCTGCCGATGCCGACCTGGCCCGCGGTGTTCATGCCCCAGTCGTAGTAGCTGCCGCTGGCCAGCAGCGCGCCCGAGTTGGCGAACGACGCGACCAGGGACCGCACGTGCGCCGACCGTGGCAGCCGGACCAGGACCGGGCGGGTGCTCGATTTCACCGTGCCATCGCCAAGCTCGCCCTCGCGGTTCAGCCCGCAGGCGTAGACCCGGCCGTGCGCGTCGTACAGCGCGTGCCCGCCGGCCCCCGCGTCACTGGTCACGTCGGAGAACGGCAGCCTGACCGGCCTGGTGTGCATCCTGGTAGTGCCAAGGCACAGCTGCCCCGCCTTGTTCAGCCCCCAGCCCCAGACGTGTCCGGTGGTGTCGAGCGCCAGGCCCACGTCATACGGCATCACGTCGATCGGGATCGAGGCGATGCGCACGCCGGCCGGGAACTGCACCCGGACCGCGTGCCGGAACGAGTTGCCGGTCCGGCCGTCGCCGAGCTGCCCGTGCTTGCCCAGGCCCCAGGCGTAGACCTGCCCGTTGGTGAGCAGCGCGTAGTCGGTGGAGTTGGACGTGCTGATCTCGGCGACCCGGCCAGGCAGCCGCAGGCCCACCGGCCGCCTGCGCACGTCCCGGATCGCGAAGAAGTCGATGTAGGCGCCCCAGTGCTTGACCGCCGCCGACGCAGCGACCGCCGGGTGCGCCGGCTTTGCTGGCATCGACTGGGCGGCAGGCGCCGGGGCGCTCCAGCCGGCGGCCGCGACCAGCACAATCGGCGCCGCCAGGGCGCCGATAACCAGGAGTGATCGCCCGCACGATTTGGTGACGCTGCGTAGCTGGAACATGACCGGCAGTATAGGGAGGAACATGGCCACGCAGCCGCAGGCCACGCCGCCGCGCGGCAAAAGCCGACCGCAACCTCATCCGGCTGGCCGACTCATTTCCAGCCGGCTGAGCCGGTCACTCGTCGGAGGTGGTTGCCTCGGTCCACAGGTTGAGCTCGGCGCGGTCGGCCTGGATCTTGCGCCAGACCGCGAGGCCGCCGAGCACGACCACAAGAATAAGGAGCAACTTCTTCACCGCGGGTACCCTCCAGCCACCAATCCCGGCTCCGGCCACCGCCAGGCACAGGCCCGCACGAGCCAGCCAGGCGATTCAGGCAGCCTAGCAAGGCCGCGGTCAGCGCGGCCGCTGCACTCGGGTCTCGTCCCACACCGGCTGGTCAGCCTCGTACACCTCGCCGTCCGCGCCGAACACCAGGAACCGGTCGAACGACCTGGCGAACCACCGGTCGTGCGTCACCGCGAGCACGGTGCCCGCGTACGACTCGAGGCCGTCCTGCAGTGCCTCGGCGCTGGCCAGGTCCAGGTTGTCGGTCGGCTCGTCGAGCAGCAGCAGGGTCGATCCGGCCAGCTCGAGCAGCAGGATCTGCAGCCTGGCCTGCTGGCCGCCGGACAGGCTGGCAAACGGCTGCCGGGCGCATACCTGCAGCTCATAGCGCGCAAGCGCGGACATCGCCTCGTTGACCAGCATCGCGTGCTCGGCCATCAGGATGTCAAGCGGGGCCCGGCCCGCAAGGTCAGGCCGGGTATGGGTTTGCGCGAACATGCCGGGAACGACTCGTGCCCCGAGCCTGGCCACGCCCGCATGCTCGACCTGGCCCCCGGCCAGCAGCCGGATGAAATGCGACTTGCCGGACCCGTTCGAGCCGAGCACGGCAACCCGCTCGCCGTACCAGACCTCCAGGCTGAACGGCCGCATCAGCCCGGTCAGCTCCAGATCCTCGCAGATCACCGCGCGCTTTCCGGTGCGGCCGCCGCGCAGCCGCATCCTGACGTTCTGCTCGCGCGGCGCCAGCTCAGGCGGCCCGGCCTCCTCGAACTTCCGCAGCCTGGTCAGTGCCGCCTGGTAGCGCGAGGCCATGCCGTCGTTGTACGTCGCCTTCTGCTTGAGCGTGCGCACCAGCTGCTTGATCTTCTCGTGCTCCTCGTCCCAGCGCCGGCGCAGCTCGTCGAGCCGCTCGTTGCGCTCGCGCCTGGCCTGCGCGTAGCCAGCGAACCCGCCGCCGTGCACCCAGACGCGGGAGTCCTCGACGGTGATGATGCGCTGTGCGCTGGCAGCGAGCAGCTCGCGGTCGTGGCTGACCAGCAGCACGGTCTTCGGCGTCGCGGCGAGCTGTTGCTCGAGCCAGACCTTGGCTGCCACGTCCAGGTAGTTGTCAGGCTCGTCGAGCAGCAGCACCTCGTCCCTGCCGCGCAGCAGCGATTCGAGCACCAGCCGCTTCTGCTCGCCGCCCGACAGCGTCCTGACCTCCCGCCACTGGCAGCGCTCGAAGCCGACGCCGAGCGCGGCCACGCAGCAGGCGTCCCAGTGCACCTCGGTGTCGTAGCCGCCCGCGTCGCCCCACTCGGCGAGCGCCGCGGCGTACCGGAGCTGGGCTGGCTCGTCATCCCGCTCCATCATCACCAGCTCGGCCGTGTCCAGGCCGGCCGCGGCAGCCCTGATCCGCGGCGGGGCGATCGACAACAGCAGGTCGCGGACCGAGGTCTCGTCCCTGATGCCGCCGATGAACTGGCGCATAATGCCGAGCCCGCCGCTGGCGCCGACCGACCCTGACTGCGGCGCGAGATCGCCCGAGATCAGCCTCAGCAAAGTCGTCTTGCCGGCCCCGTTCGGCCCTGTCAGCGCGGCTTTCGTGCCCTCGCCGACCCGGAAGCTGACATCGTCAAGCAGCACCCTGCCGTCCGGCAGGGTGTGGCTGACGTGCGCAGCCTCCACGTGGCCCATCGAATTCTCCTGTTCCGTTCGCCGGCAGGCATGCCCGACAATAGCTGCATGGACCCCCAGCCCTTCAACGAGAATTCCCGGCTCAGGGCCTCGGACGCGGACCGCGACCGGGCAGCCGACGTGATCAATACCGCGCTGGCCGAGGGCAGGCTGACCGCCGATGAGCACTCGGACCGGCTTGACGCGATCTACTCGGCCAAGACGCAGGCAGAGATCGTGCCGCTGCTCGATGACCTGCCCGCCAAGCCAACGCAGCCGGCGCCGGCGCCGGTGACCGAAACGGGAATGGCGCGGCCGGGCAGGCAGGGCAGCCGCATCGCGGCGATCTTCGGCGGCGCGAGCCGTAAGGGCAACTGGCACGTCGATCCGCACATGCGGGTGACCACGATCATGGGCGGCGTGGAGCTCGACTTTCGCGAGGCCGTGCTGCCTGGCAAGGAGGTCACGATCTACGCACGCACCATCCTGGGCGGACTCGAGATCACGGTGCCGCCTGAGATGCGCGTCGTCGACTCTGGCATCACCGTTTTCGGCGGCCGGGAGATCGCGGGGGACACCGAGGAGTCGGCCGGCCCGGACGCGCCGGTGCTGCGCATCGAGGGTCCGTGCGTGCTTGGCGGCGTCGAGGTCAGGCGGCGCAAGCGCAAGGGCAGCAAGTCGTCAGGCCGCAGCATCAACGTGCGGCTGCCGGTGATACGGATCACCGGCGAGGACGAGTAGGCCGGGCCGAGGCCTACGCAGCAGGGCGGATCCGCACCTCGGCCCGGCGCCTGACCGGATCGGCCAGCGCGTCGGTCAGCTGCCGCAGCGCCTGCACGGTGTGCGCGCTGACCACCGCATCGCAGTGCGGCCAGGCGGCGGCCATGCCGCCCGCCAGCGGCTGGTAGGCATCGCTCTTCGTCCTCGGGTTCACCCAGACGATCCGGTAGGCGACCAGTGACAGCCGCTCCATCTCCTGCCTGACCAGCGCGGCGTCGCCGGTTTCCCAGCCGTCGGAGATGATCACTACCACGGCGCCGCGGGCCATCCCGCGGCGGCCGTATTCGTCGTTGAACTCCTTCAGCGCGGCGCCGATCTTGGTGCCGCCGAGCCAGTCGGGTGCCGCCTGCCCGGCTCGCTGCAGCGCCGGGCCTGGCAGCGACTGGGTGAGCACCGGGGTCAGCCTGGTCAGCCTGGTGGCGAAGGTGAACACCTCTGCCCTGGCGCCGCCAGCTGCGCAGAACAGGAACTGGATCATCGCCCTGGCGTACGGCTCCATCGAGCCGGAGATGTCGCAGAGCACGACCAGCCGTCGCGGGCGGCGTTCCGGTACCCGGCCGATCAGGTCGAACGCGTGCCCGCCGGTCCGCCTGGCCTGCCGCAAGGTCGCCCGCATGTCGATGCGCGGGCCGCCTGGCCGCCGCCGCGAGCGCCTCGACCGGCGCCGCGGCACGGCCAGCGTGATGCCGCGCATCAGCTCGGCCAGCCTGACCAGCTCGTCCGGGTCGAGCTCGGCGAAGTCCGTGCTGGCCAGCCGCTCGGTGAGGCTGCCGAGGTAGCGGTCAGGGTGCTCGCGCAGCTCGCCGTCATCCTGGCCGTCGTCGTGCGCCTCCCTGATCACCTGCTGCCCGGCATGCGCCCGCGCCTGCGCGGCCGCCCTGGCCAGCAGGTCCTCCGGGGTCCTGCCAGGCTGGGCGGCCCCGGCCGCCAGCCCGGCCGGCGCGTCCTCGTCTGGCCTGCCGAAAACCTGGCTGAACACCGCGCGCAGTACCGGAACCTGATCCTGGCCGGACACCAGCGTGGCGAGCGCGCACAGATAGAGGCCGCGCAGCGTGCCGGGCCTGGCGATGGTCACCGCGGTCGCGAACCGCTCGCATCTGCCGGGCCCGACCGGCAGGCCGGCCGCCCTGAGCGCCGCGCCGAAGCCCGCCACGACCGCGGCCAGGTCATCAGCCATCCGCACCGGCCGAGCCGTTCTGGCCGGTCAGGTCCGCAAACCCGGCCTGCCGGACCAGCCTGAGATCGTCGGCGTACTTGAGCACCGCGCCTGCGGTACGTTCCGCGGCGGCCGGGTCCAGCCGGCCGGCGCCGAGCACCTGCAGCGCCGACGCCCAGCTGATGGCCTCGGCAACGCCCGGCGGCTTCGCCAGGTCCATGCCGCGCAGCCGACCGACCCCGGCGGCCACCTGATCGGCGAGCGGCTCGCTCGCCGCCGGTACCCGGCGGCGGATGATGGCCGCCACCCTCGCGGTGTCTGGATAGTCGATCCAGTGGTACAGGCACCTGCGCTTCAGCGCGTCGTGCAGATCACGGGTCCGGTTCGAGGTGAGCACCACGACCGGCGGGTGGGCTGCCCGCCTGGTGCCAAGCTCGGGGATGGTGACCGCAGACTCGGCGAGCAGTTCGAACAGGAACGCCTCGAACTCGTCGTCGCCGCGGTCCACCTCGTCGATCAGCAGCACCGCTGGCCGCGGACCTGGATGCTCGAGCGCGGCGAGCAGCGGCCGCTGCAGCAGGTAGTCGTCGCTGAACAGGTCGGCTTCCCGAGGGGTCTCGCCACGGGCCTCGGCCAGCCGGATCGCTAGCAGCTGCCGCGGGTAGTTCCACTCGTACAGCGCCTCCGCCGAGGTCAGGCCCTCATAGCACTGCAGCCTGATCAGCGGCGTGTCGAGCGCCGCGGCCAGCGCCTTCGCCGCCTCGGTCTTGCCGACGCCGGGCTCGCCCTCGAGCAGGATGGGCTGCCCCATCCTGGCGGCCAGGAACAGCGCGGTGGCTAGCGGCTCGTCGGCCAGGTAGCTGGCGCCGTCGAGCGCAGCCTGCAGCGCGGCGACATCTGGCAGTTGCTCGGCAAGTTCGCTCACCGTTCCATCATCGGCCAACCGGCCACCCGCTCGCACCGCGAGGGCGTCCCTGGCGAATCGCGGTGATCAAGAGCTATCTCGCAGCATCGGGCTCTGCCTGGGCGGACGCCGCGGTCCTGGTCAGCAGGTCAAGGAACGGGCCCACCTGGTGGCCCTGCTGCGCTGAGTGCCGGAACAGGCTGCGCGGGTTCACGGTGTAGCGGGTTCGCCGCCCGACCCTGGTGCGGGTGATATAGCCCGCCGCCTCCAGGTCGGTCACGATCGCCTGCGCGGTGCGCTCGGTGATGCCGGCGGCGGTGCTGATGTCCCGGATCCGCGCGTCCGGGTTGCGGGCAATCTCGACGAGCACGTGACCATGCCCGGTCAGCAGCGTCCAGCTGCCGCCGGACTGGTCAGAAGCACTCATCGTGATGAATCGTAACTCCGAGACGGAATCCTCGCGAGAAAAAACACACGATAAATTTTTCCTGTTTGTGTTGACAGGTCTTGTCGCGAGCCTGGAGGCTTGATGCGCCAGGTCCGCGGTGCCGCCGGTGCGCAGCCCGCGGCAGTCACGGCGGCAGGAGGTTCCCAGATGCCCGAGCCCGGCAGCTTCCCGGTCGAGCTGGTCGGCGGCGTGCCAGTGATCGCGGTGCCCGAGGAGATCGACATCGCCAACGCCGCCGGGTTGCGCGCCGCGCTGCTGGCGGCCGCGGCTCTGGGATCCGCGACGGTTGTGGTGAATATGGGCCAGACGGAGTTCTGCGATTCAGCCGGGCTGAACGTCCTGATCCGGGCGCACCAGCGGGCTCAGGCCGACGGCGGCGAGGTCCGCGTGGTGATCGGCGGCGCCGCCGTCCGCCGGGTGTTCGCGGTGACCGCCATCGACCGGGTGCTGCCGACGTTTGGCAGCCTCGAGGCGGCGCTCGCGAAACCGCCAGCCGCCGATGTCCTCCCGGTAGCGCCCGCCGACTGATCGCCGGAACGCCGTGCCGGGCTGGGGCTGTCGGCGCAGGGCCTGCGGTTGGCGTTGCGGGCGAGCGTTACCGGGCGAGCGTCGCGCGGCGGCAGCAGGCCGCCGGCTAGCTGGCCGCCAGGTCGGTGCGCAGCGGGCGGCCCTGGATGGCGCGCCAGACGCTGGCGGGCGTGAGCGGCATGTCGGCGTGCCTGACCCCGAGCGGCGCGAGCGCGTCCATCACCGAGTTGACCACGGCGGCGGGCGAGCCGACGGTCGCGGACTCGCCGACGCCCTTGGCCCCGATCGGGTGATGCGGCGACGGGGTGACGGTGGCGCCGAGCTCGAACGACGGGCACTCCATCGAGGTGGGCAGCAGGTAGTCCATGAACGAGCCGCCCAGGCAGTTGCCCTCTGCGTCGAACACGATCGCCTGCATCAGCGCCATGCCGACGCCGTCGGCGAGCCCCCGGTGCACCTGGCCCTCGACGATCATCGGGTTGATCCGCACACCGCAGTCGTCCACCGCGATGAACCGGCGCACCCGCACCTCACCGGTGCCGGGGTCCACGTCGGTGACGCAGATGTAGGCGCCGAACGGGAACGTCAGGTTCGGCGGGTTGTACACGGCCGATGCGTCGAGGTGACCCTCGACCCCCGCTGGCAGTTCGAGGCCAGAATGCGCGGCCATCGCGATCTGGGCGAAGCTGCGGCCCTGCTCTGGGTCGCCGCGCACCTGCCAGCGGCCGTCCGCCCACTCCAGGTCGTCGGCCGCCACCTCCAGCATGGCCGCGGCCACGATCCTGGCCCGTTCCCGCACCCGGCGGGCCGCGACCGCGGCAGCCGCGCCGGACACCGGCGTGGACCGCGACCCGTAGGTGCCCATGCCGAACGGCGTCCTGTCGGTGTCGCCGTGCACCACCTCCACGTCGTCCACCGAGATGCCCAGCTCGGACGCCACGATCTGGGCGAACGTGGTCTCGTGCCCCTGGCCCTGGGTCTGCACCGAGATCGCCAGCACGACCGAGCCGGTCGGGTGCACCCGCAGGTCGGCGCCGTCGGCAAGGCCGAGCCCGAGGATGTCCATCTGCGACTTCGGCCCGGCGCCCACCCCCTCGGTGAAGAAGCTCAGCCCGATGCCCATGTACTCGCCGCGGGCCCTGCGCACCGCCTGCTCCCTGCGCAGCTCGTCATAGCCGGCGATGTCCATCGCCAGCCGCAGCGCGCGCGGGTAGTCGCCGGAGTCATAGGTCCAGCCGGTCGGGCAGGTGTAAGGGAACTGGTCTGGCCGCAGCAGGTTGCGCAACCGCAGTTCCGCGGGATCCAGGTCCAGCTCGCGGGCCAGCAGGTCGACCAGCCGCTCCACCAGGTAGACCGCCTCGGTGATGCGGAACGAGCAGGAGTAGGCGACGCCGCCTGGCGCCTTGTTGGTGTACACGCCGGTGACCGTGCAGTGCGCCGCCTGCATGTCGTAGGAACCGGTGAACATGTGGAAGAAGCCGGCCGGGTACTGGGTCGGCTGCGCGGTGCCGTTGAACGCGCCGTGGTCGGCCAGCACCGAGGCGCGCAGGCCGAGGATCTTGCCGTCGCGGGTCGCGGCGATCTCGCCGTGCATGTGATAGTCGCGGGCGAACGAGGTGGACATCAGGTTCTCTGACCGGTCCTCCACCCACTTCACCGGCTTGCCGGTGATCATCGAGCCGACCACCGCGCACAGGTAGCCGGGGTAGACCGGCACCTTGTTGCCGAACCCGCCGCCCAGGTCGGGCGAGATGATCCTGATCTTGTGCTCTGGCAGCCCGGCGGCGAGCGCGTAGAGGGTGCGGTGCGCGTGCGGCGCCTGCGACGTCGACCAGACCGTCAGCCGCCCGTCCAGCGGGTCATAGCAGGCGACAGTGCCGCAGGTCTCGAGCGGCGCCGGATGCGACCGCGGGTACAGCATGTCCTGCGCCACCACGACGTCCGCGGCGGCGAACGCGGCGTCCGCGGCAGCCTTGTCGCCCGCCGCCCAGTCGAAGACGTGGTTGTCCTGCTTGCCTGGCAGGTCGTCCCTGATCACCGGGGCATCGGGCGCCATGGCCAGCAGCGCGTCGGCGACCGCGGGCAGCACTTCGTAGTCCACGTCGATGAGCTCGAGCGCGTCCCTGGCGGCGTACCTGTCGGTGGCCATCACGAACGCGATCTCCTGGCCCTGGAACCGCACCTTGTCGGTGGCCAGCACCGCCTGCACGTCGGCCGAGATCGTCGGCATCCAGGCCAGCCCGCGCTCGGCCAGGTCGGCGCCGGTGATGACCGCGGCGACCTTGGGATGCGCGAGCGCGGCCGCGGTGTCGACCGACCTGATCGTGGCGTGCGCGACCGGGCTGCGCAGGATCGCGCCGTGCAGCATGCCAGGCAGCGCGATGTCGTCGACGAAGTGGCCCTTGCCGCGGACGAAGCGCGCATCCTCCTTGCGCCGCAGCGGCCCGTACGCCCCGCCGCCCGCTGGCGGCACGTCGGTACGGCCGGTCACGTGCCGCCACCCTCGTGCTTGGCCGCCCACAGCACGGAGCGGACGATGTTCTCGTACCCGGTGCACCGGCAGACCTGGCCGGAAATCGCCTCGCGTACCTGCTCGGCGGACGGGTCAGGGTTGTGGTCGAGCAGCCACCTGGCGGTCATCATCATCCCCGGCGTGCAGAACCCGCACTGCAGGCCGTGACATTCGGCGAAGCCCTGCTGCACCGGATCGAGCTGGCCGCCCCGGTCGAGGTCCTCGACTGTGCGCACCCGCCGGCCGTCGGCCATCGCGGTCAGCACCGTGCACGACTTCACCGGGACGTCGTCAAGCCAGACCACGCAGGCGCCGCAGTTGGAGGTGTCACAGCCCCAGTGCGAGCCGGTCAGCCCGAGTTCGTCACGCAGGAAGTGAATGAGCAGCAGCCGCGGCTCGACCTCACGGGTGAAGACGGTCCCGTTGACGGTCACGTTGACCTGCACTACGGCCTGCCCGCCGCGGGCGTGCGCGCCCGGCGCATCGCGGTGACCAGGGCGCGCACGGTCAGCTCGCTGGCCAGGTGCCGCTTGTAGTCGGCAGGACCGCGCTGGTCGGGCACCGGCTGGCAGTGCTCGGCCGCGAGCTGGCCCGCCCGCCGCAGGCTCTGCGTGCTGGCGGGTGCGCCGCGCAGGAACTCCTCGGCGGGCGCGGCCGCGAAGTTCCGTGCGCCGACCGCGGCCAGGCCGATGCCCGCGTCGGCGATGGTGTCACCGCTGAGCCAGATCGCCGCGCCCGCCGCGCCGACCGGCCAGTCGCCGACCCGGCGGGCCACCTTCACGTACGCGCTGCCGTGCCGCGCACCAGCGGCACCGGTCCTGATCGGCAGCCTGATCTCGGTCAGCAGCTCGCCCGGCGCGACCACGGTCTCGTATGGCCCGGTGTGGAACTCGCGGGCCGGCACCACCCTGCTGCCGTCCCTGCCCTGCACCACCATGCTGCCCTTCAGCGCGGCGAACGCGGCCGACAGGTCCTCCGACGGGTCGGCCTGGCACAGCGAGCCGCCGATTGTGCCCCAGTTCCGCACGATCGGATCGGCAATGACCTGCTCCGCGTCGTGCAGGATCGCGAAATGCTGGCCGACAAGCTCGGACTCCAGCAACTGGGCGTGCGTGACCAGCGCGCCGATCCGCAACTCCCCGCCTGACACCCGCAGGTAGCGCAGCTCATCGGTGAGCCCGTTGATATCGACCAGGGCCTCCGGCTGGGCCAGCCGCAGCTTCATCATCGGGATCAGGCTGTGCCCGCCCGCCAGAATGCGGGCATCCTGCCCGTATCTGGCCAGCAGCAGCAGGGCGTGGCTGACGCTGGCCGCCTTCTCGTACTCGAAGTGCGCAGGAACCTGCACTCCGCCCTCCCCGGCGTAGCTGCCAGCGTCTTTCGGTGAGTTTACGGCCGTTCCATTGCAGAGCGGGAACGACAAGCAGCCGCCACTGCAGCCCATAGTCTTCATGTCATGACGCTGACTCAGCTGAACGCGTTCGTGCTGGTTGCCAGGCTCGGCTCGGTGACCGCCGCGGCGAACGCGCTCGGGGTCAGCGAGCCAGCGGTATCGCAGGCGCTGACCGCGCTGCGGCAGCACCTGGGTGATCAGCTCGTCACCAGGGGGCCGGCCGGCATGACGCTGACCCCTGGCGGGTCAAGGCTGCTGGCCACCGCGTCACAGATCGTCGTGCTCGGCGCGGAGGCGCACGCGGCGGTCAGGGAGGCCCAGGGCGCGCCAGAGCAGGTCAGGGTGGTGGCCACCCCCGGCATCGCGGAGTTCGTGGTCGGCCCGCTTGTGGAAGCCTTCACCAGGCGGTTCGCCGCCTCCGTCGAGGTGTCGGCCGGGGTGGCGTCCGGCGGTGAGCTGGCCGTGCTGGTGGCGAACCGGCTCGCCGACGTCGCGCTCGGGCCTGGCCTGCCGCACGATCCGGCGCTCGCGGTCGTCACCGAGCCGATCTTCAGGTACCGGGTGGTCGTGGTGACCGCGGGCAAGTCGCAGCTGCGCGGCCCGGCCAGGCAGTGGCGCTGGCTCATCGACTCCTCCGGCATGGACCCGGGCAGCGACGCTGGCAAGCTGCTGGCGCAGTTGCAGATCCCCGAGGACCGGGTCTCGGTGTTCCCGAACCAGACAGCGGCCTGGGCAGCGGCAGCCGACGGGTCGGGCGCGGCCCCCGCGGTCGAGCACCTGGTCGCGCAGCAACTGCGCCGCGGCGAACTGTCCCTGGTGGACGTGCCGGGCACGCCGGTGGATGCCGCCTGGCATGTCACGTTGCTGGAACGGGCCCAGCGCAGCGCGGCCGCCAGCGCCTTCCGCCGGTTCCTCGGCACGCCGGAGGCAATGCAGCTGATGCGGTCGCCGACGGCCGGGGTGCCACCGTCCAGGTTCCGCCCGCCGGTCTACGTGACGATCTGGAGCTAGTCACAGTGGGACTACCGCCACGTACCAGTATTTTCTTCGCCAAAGCCACGATCGGCCGGTCCCCGGTCTCATACTGGGAACGGTCGGCCAGACGGCTCGCGAACGGCGGCTTAAGCAAGCGGTTATTCACAGCTTGCCGGGCACTGTGGCACGACGGATCATCTGTACCGCAGCACAACTGTCCTGACAGTCTTTGATGCCTTGGAGCGCAGATGCGGATCGAGTCCAGCGGGCACAGCCAGGGGAATCCGCGTCTGTACGAGTTGATCGAGCATGCGCCGAAGACCGGCAAGAGCCCCACGGTGTGGGCCTGGCCTGAGCTGATTGACTACCTGAAGATCGCGGGTCAGCCGGTGGCCGGGCCGTGGCCGCCGCACCAGGAGCCACGGCCGGATCCGGATCAGGACACCCTGCCGGTTGCCATCGCCGACCCCAAGCCGGATGCGCCAACGCCGGAAGCCGCAGACAGCTGAGCCTTCCCGCGCAACCGGCACGACAGACCGGAGGATTCGGATGTATCCGTCCCGGTTCAGCTACGAGGCGCCCACCTCGCTGACTGAGGCAATAGACCTGCTGCGCAAGCAGCCGGACGAGGCCAAGGTGCTGGCCGGCGGCCAGAGCCTGGTACCGCTGCTGAAGCTGCGGTTCGCCTCGCCTGGCCTGCTCGTGGACATCAACAAGGTGCCCGACCTCGGCTATCACCGGACCGACGCGGACGGCAGCCTGCGGATCGGCGCACTGTGCCGGCATGCCGACCTGGAGCGTTCCGGCATCCTGGCGGGCTCGTGGCCGGTGATGGCCGCGGCCGCACCGCTGATCGCCGACCCGATCGTGCGCAACCGCGGCACGCTGGTCGGCTCGCTGTG
>JASHQL010000575.1 GCA_030039155.1 Streptosporangiaceae bacterium
GCGGTCTGCAGGGTCCCCTCGGCGCCTGGCAGGCCCTTGAACTTCTGCCAGTCGCCGGTGACCTCGAAAATCTTCCGCACCGGGTCGGTCGGCTGCGCGCCGACAGACAGCCAGTGCTGGGCTCGCTCGGAGTCCACCTCGATGAGCGAGGGATCGGCCTTCGGGTGGTACTTGCCGATCTCCTCGATCGCCCTGCCATCCCGCTTGGTGCGGGCGTCGGCAACAACGATCCGGTAATAGGGCGCGCGGATCTTCCCCAGGCGCTTCAGCTTGATCTTGACAGCCACGGCTGCGGTCTTCTCCCAGCGGATTGGTGACGGGCGGCATGCCTGCCGGGTGGGGACCGGAACGGTGCCGCCCAAGTTGTGCCGGCTCGGCGAGTTCGAGAGGGCCTCGCCCGGCCGATCATAGCTGTCACATTCTGCCAGACGCCGGCGGCCAGAGCGTAATCACGGGCCAAGCCAGCAGGCGAGCGGTCGCGTTCTGGCGGCTTCAGCGGCCCTTCTTGCCCTGGCGGCCGCGCAGGCCTGGCGGCAGATTGCCACCGCCGGCGCCGCCCTGGCGGCCGTCGGGCAGCCGGAACGGCAGGTCGTCAAGCCGGCCGGGAATCGCGCTGAAGCCCGGCAGGCCAGCACCCTGCTGATCGCCGGCCAGGCCGCCTTGCTGGCTCAGGCCTTGCTGGCCCAGGCCTTGCTGGCCCAGGCCGGCAGCGGCCGCCTGCTGGGCGAGCCCGCCCTGGCCGAGCGCCGGCCGTCCGGCCGGCCGGCCGCCGCCCTTGCCCTTGGACTTCTTGCCCTTGCCCTTGGACTTCTGACCGCGGCGCATGTTGCCCATACCGGGCATGCTGCCCATCATCTGCCGCATCATCTTCTGGCCCTCGAGGAACCGCACGATCAGCGAGCTCACCTCGCCGATCGCGACGCCAGAGCCCTTGGCGATCCTGGCCCGCCGCGAGCCGTTGATGATCTTCGGGTTCCTGCGCTCCTCGACCGTCATCGAGTTCACGATCGCGGCGGCGCGGTCCAGATCCTTGTCGCTGATCTGGCTCAGCGCCTCCCGGTTCTGCGCCGCGCCTGGCAGCATGCCGAGCAGGTTGCCGATCGGCCCGAGCTTGCGGACCATGGCGAGCTGCTCGATGAAGTCCTCGAGCGTGAAGCCCTCGCCTGAGGCCAGCCGGCTGGCCATGTCAGCGGCCTGCTCGGCGTCGAAGTTCCGCTCCGCCTGCTCGATCAGCGTGAGGATGTCGCCGAGATCCAGGATCCTGGATGCCATCCGGTCCGGGTGGAACACGTCGAAGTCGGTGAGCTTCTCGCCGGACGAGGCGAACATCACCGGCTTGCCGGTGAGCTGGGCGATCGACAGCGCTGCACCGCCGCGTGCGTCACCGTCGAGCTTGGTCAGCGCGACGCCGTCGTAGCCCACGCCGTCAAGGAAGGCCTGCGCGGTGGACACCGCGTCCTGGCCGATCATCGCGTCGACCACGAACAGGATCTCGTCCGGGTCGACCGCGTCCCTGATGTCGGCGGCCTGCCGCATCATCTGCTCGTCCACGCCGAGGCGGCCGGCCGTGTCGATGATCACGACGTTGTACAGCTTGTGCTGCGCCTCTTCGATCGACATCCGGGCCGCTTGCACCGGGTCGCCGACGCCGCTGCCGGGGAACGGCGCGAAAACGGGCACTCCGGCCTGCGAGCCGAGCACCTGGAGTTGCTCCACAGCGTTCGGCCGCTGCAGGTCACAGGCCACCATCAGCGGGGTGTTGCCCTGCGATTTCAGCCAGACCGCCAGCTTGGCCGCCAGCGTCGTCTTACCGCCGCCCTGCAGGCCGGCCAGCATGATCACGGTCGGCGGCGTCTTGGCGAACCGCAGCCGCCTGGCCTGGCCGCCGAGAATCGTGATCAGCTCTTCGTTGACGATCTTGATGACCTGCTGCGCCGGGTTCAGCGCCTCTGAGACCTCTGCGCCGAGCGCGCGCTCGCGTACCGCCGCGATGAACTGCCGGACGACCGGCAGCGCCACGTCAGCCTCGAGCAGCGCGATCCTGATCTCCCTGCAGGTGGCGTCGATGTCGGCGGCGGACAGCCGGCCGCGCCCGCGGAGCGCGGAGAAGACCTGGGTCAGCCGGTCGGAGAGAGTCTCGAACACGTGTAATCCTCGCTAGGGAGCCAGACTTGCCTCGCGGCCACGCTTACGCCGCGGTGCCTGGGACTCCAGGCTATCGGAGCACGCCGCGCCCGCCGTCCGCCAAGCCGCGGCACCGGCGAGCGATGACCGTACTCCGGACCGCAACCAGGAAGGGAACGCCACCAGCGCGCCGCCGGCCCGCCCGCCAGTAACTGCCAGACCCGGTCAAACCAGCCGCGGCAAGTCGGCCCGAGTACGGGCTTCAGCCGGTCAGGATCGCGTCGACGAACACCTCTGGGTCGAACGGCGCCAGGTCGTCAGGGCCCTCGCCAAGGCCGACCAGCTTGACCGGCACGCCGAGTTCGCGCTGCACCGCGATCACGATGCCGCCCTTCGCGGTGCCGTCCAGCTTGGTCAGGATAATCCCGGTGACGTCGACGACCTCGGCGAAGACGCGGGCCTGCCGCAGGCCGTTCTGGCCGGTGGTGGCGTCAAGCACCAGCAGCACCTCGTCCACCGTGCCGTGCTTCTCGATCACCCGCTTGATCTTGCCGAGCTCGTCCATCAGGCCGGTCTTGGTATGCAGCCGCCCCGCGGTGTCCACGATCACGGTGTCAACGCCGCGCTCGATGCCGGCGTTCACCGCCTCGAACGCCACGCTCGCCGGATCCGCGCCTTCCCGGTCCGACCTGACGACCTGCGCGCCGACCCGGTTGCCCCAGGTCTCCAGCTGGTCGGCCGCGGCGGCGCGGAAGGTGTCGGCGGCGCCGAGCAGCACTGTGTGCCCGTCCCCGATCAGCGCGCGGGCCAGCTTGCCGCACGCGGTGGTCTTGCCGGTGCCGTTCACGCCGACCACCATGATCACGGCCGGCCGGTCGCCATGCGCGCTGACGTGCAGGGACCTGTCCATGTCCGGGCCGAGCGCGGCCACCAGGTCGGCCTTGAGCAGGTCGCGGATCGTGGCCGGATCCCTGGTCCCGGCCACCTTGACCTCGGTCTTGAGCTGCTCGGTGAGCTGCCTGGCCGGGCCGACGCCCATGTCGGCGGCGATCAGGGTGTCCTCGATCTCCTCCCAGGTGGCGTCGTCCAGGGTGCCAGAGGACAGCAGGTTGAGCAGCACGTTGCCGAGCGCGGTGTGCGACCTGGCGAGCCGGCCGCGCAGCCTGGCCAGCCGCCCGGCCGATGGCGGCGGCCGCTCGATGACCGTTTCGGCCGGGCTGGCGTCGGCCGCGGTGCTCAGGTCTGGCGCAGCGGCGCCGGCACCT
>JASHQL010000576.1 GCA_030039155.1 Streptosporangiaceae bacterium
GTCCGCGGGTCGGGCGCGCGGGCCATGGTGTAGAAGATGGCAAGCCCGAGGGTGGCGCCCTGGCCAAGGCCGAGAAAGAACACGAACGGCGCCGCCAATTGCAGCGGCCCGAAGGCAGACCCGGCCAGCCCGCCGGCGGTCACCAGCACCGCTGCCATCGCGATCAGCCGCTGATCTTTGGCCCGGTGCGCCAGCACCGGGACGAGCAGCGCCGTCACCCCGTTGCCGAGGTTCATCAGCGCGGACAGGTCGCCTGCGTGCGCCGCGGTCACGCCCTGGTCTCTGAACAAGGTCGGGAACCAGGACAGCGCCGCGTAGTACGACAGGCTCTGCAGCCCCATGAACGCCGTCACCTGCCAGGCCAGCAGATGCCTGCGCATGGCCAGCACACCGCGGCCAGCTGGGCTGGCCGGGCCGCCGGCCAGTGGCTGCAGCGGCTTGGCCGGCTGGGCTGCCTCGGCTGGCGCTGCCCCGGCTGGCGCTGGCTCGGCTAGCGCTGGCGCTAGCTCGGCTGGCGCTGGCTCTGGCTTGGTCCGGCGACTCAGCTGCGGCGCCCAGATGACCGCCGCGACCAGCGCAGGGCCGGCCCAGATGCCCAGGCTCAGCCGGACCGCGTCGCCGCCCGCCCCGGCCGCGGTGAAGATCGGCACGGCGAGCAGCGAGGCCAGGATCGCACCCGCCGACAGCGCCAGCAGGTACAGGCCGATGAGCAGCCCGGCCCGGTCTGGGGTGCGCCGCTTGACCAGGCTCGGCAGCAGCACGTTCAGCAGCGCGATCGCCGCACCGGCCAGCACCGTGCCGGGGAACAGCAGCTCGTGCGGGGCCAGCCCGCGCAGCAGCAGGCCGGCCGCGAGCAGCAGCACCGCGGCACCGAGCACGCGCTCCTCACCGAACCTGCGGCTCAGCGGCGCCGCCGTGCCGGAGAAGACGCCAAAGCAGATCACCGGGATGGCCGCGAGCACCGCCAGGCTGCCGGTCGAGACCTGCAGCGCGTGGTGCAGCTCGGGAAACAGCGGCGGCAGGCTGGTGATCGCCGCCCGCAGGTTGAAGCCGAGGGCCAGGATCCCGGCAAGCAGCAGCGCGGACCCGGCTCTCTTCACGCTTTATGGTCGCATGCCGCGATCATGCTCCTCGCCTGGCCGAGACGGCGTGCTAACCGATGGCGGGCCGGAGCGCCGCTGCCGTACGCTGTTGGCATGACCGCTTCCGGTACGCTCCTTCTCCGCAGGCCGCGCTGACGCGAACTCGTCATCGCGGCCGCCCCTCATGCGCATGAGGGGCTTTTTCTTTTCCCGGCAAGCTCCCGAGCAAAGGCAATGGCGCCATGACTGACTTCGAGGCAGACCGCGGAACACCGCCGTTCCGCTATGACGCCCGGCTGGCCGGCCAGATCGAGCTGCGCTGGCAGGAGCGCTGGGCGGAGGCAGGCACCTTCGACGCGCCCAACCCGGCCGGGCCGCTGGCCGCCGGGTTCGACCAGGCAGCCGGCCGGCCGAAGTTCTACGTGCTGGACATGTTCCCGGCCCCGAGCGGCACCGGCATTCACGTCGGCCATCTGATCGGCTACGTCGGCACCGACGTGTACGCGCGTTACCTGCGGATGACCGGCTGGAACGTGTTGCACACGATGGGCTACGACGCGTTCGGCCTGCCGGCCGAGCAGTTCGCGGTGGAGACCGGCCAGCATCCTGGCATCACCAGCCGGCAGAACATCGCCACCATGCGGCACCAGCTACGCCGCCTTGGCATGGGCTACGACCTGCGCCGCAGCGTCAGCACCACGGACCCCGGCTTCTACCGCTGGACGCAGTGGATCTTCCTGCGGCTGTTTCACAGCTGGGTGGACGACAGCACCGGCCTGGCCCGCCCGATCGAGGAGCTGACCAGGCAGTTCGCCAGCGGCGAGCGGGCCGTGCCCGGCGGCCGGCGATGGGCGCAGCTGACCGGGGCGCAGCGGCGCGCGGTGATCGACGGCTTCCGGCTGGCGTATATCTCCGAGGAGCCGGTCAACTGGTGCCCGGCGCTCGGCACCGTGCTGGCCAACGAGGAGGTGACGGCGGACGGCCGCAGCGACATCGGCAACCACCCGGTGCAGCGCAGGCCGCTGCGGCAGTGGATGCTGCGGATCACCGCGATGGCCAAGCGGCTGATCGATGACCTGGACCTGGTGGACTGGCCGGAGCCGATCAAGCTGCTGCAGCGCAACTGGATCGGCGCCAGCCACGGCGCCATGATCCGGATGCCGGTGGCCGGGCAACCTGACCTGCTGGTCGAGATGTTCAGCACCAGGCCGGACACGCTGCCGGGCGCGACGTTCGTGGTGCTGGCGCCCGAGCATCCGCTGGCCGCCAGGCTGGCGGCGGCCAGCTGGCCTGACGGCACGCCGGAGCGCTGGCGCGGCCCGCGGCCCGGCGAGCCAGCCGGAACCCCGGCAGCCGCGGTGGCCGCATGCCGGCAGCTCGCCTGCCAGCTGCCGGACCGGCAGCGGATCGCCGGCGGTGCGCGCACCGGCGCCTTCACCGGCGCGCACGTGCGCAACCCGATGACCGGCGAGCCGATCCCGGTGTTCGTCGCCGACTACGTGCTGCTGGGCTACGGCACCGGCGCGGTGCTTGGCGTGCCCGCGCATGACCGGCGGGACGCGGAGTTCGCCGCCGAGTTCGGCCTGCCGGTGCGGCAGGTCCCCGGCGCTGATGAGGCCGACAGAGCCGGCGCCGTGCAGGCGGCTATCGACTGGCTGGTGCGGCATGACGCCGGCCGGCCGGCCGATCACTACCGGCTGCGAGACTGGCTGTTCTCGCGACAGCGCTACTGGGGCGAGCCGTTCCCTATCGTCTATGACGAGGCGGGCACGGCGATCGCGCTGCCCGAGTCAGCGCTGCCGCTGCTGCTGCCAGCGGTGATGCAGTTCAAGCCGGACCCGGATCAGGACGGGACAGGCCCGCCGGTGCCGCCGCTGGCGCGCGCGGCCGGCTGGGGCACCGTCGAGCTGGACCTGGGCGACGGGCCGAAGACCTACCGGCGCGAGCTGAACACCATGCCGCAGTGGGCCGGGTCTTGCTGGTATTACCTGCGCTACCTGGACCCAGACAACGACACGGCATTCGTCGACCCGCAGGTCGAGCGGTACTGGATGGCGCCGCAGCCCGGCGGGCCGGGCAGCGGCGGCGTCGATTTGTATGTCGGCGGCGTCGAGCATGCGGTGCTGCACCTGCTGTACGCGCGGTTCTGGCACAAGGTGCTGTTCGACCTGGGCCTGGTGTCCACGCCTGAGCCGTTCAGCCGGCTGGTCAACCAGGGCTACATCCTGGCCGACGCGTTCACCGACAGCCGCGGCATCTACGTGCCGGCGGCCGAGGTGACGCAGGCGGCCGACGGGACGGCGAGCTACCGCGGCGAGCCGGTGACCAGGCGGGCCGGCAAGATGGGCAAGAGCAAGAAGAACGGGGTCAGCCCTGACGACATCTACCAGGCCTACGGCGCGGACACGCTGCGGGTGTACGAGCTGGCGATGGGCCCGCTTGAGGCGGAGAAGCCGTGGCGGACCGGCGATATCGCCGGCGCCCACCGGTTCCTGCAGCGGCTGTGGCGGTGCGTGATCAGCGAGCAGACCGGCGAGCTGGCGGTCACCGATGCCGCGCTGGACGCCGAGACGCGGCACGCGCTGCACGCCACCATCGCGGTGGTCAGGCGCGACTTCGGCAGGCTGCGATTCAACACCGCGATCGCCAGGCTGATGGAGCTGACCTCGCGGGCGGCCCAGGTGCTGGCCGACGGCGGCCAGCTGCCACGGGCGCTGGCCGAGCCGCTGGTGCTGATGGCAGCGCCGCTGGCGCCACACATCGCCGAGGAACTGTGGCACCGGCTTGGCCACCAGGAGTCGCTGGCCAGCGAGCCGTTCCCGGAGGCCGACCCGGCGCTGGCCGGGCCCGCCGAGGTCACGATCCCGGTCCAGGTGAACGGCAAGACCCGGTTCACCGTCAGCGTCCGGCCGGACGCGACAGCGGCGGAGATCAGGCAGCTGGTGACCGGCGACCCCGGCTACGCCGCGCACACCGACGGCCAGGTCATCGAGCGCTTCGTGGTGGTGCCTGGCCGGATCGTGAACATCGTGCTGCGCTGAGCCGGGCGGCGGGCTAGACGCTGGCCTCGGCCCTGACCCTGGCCAGGATCTCGGCCACGGTCTGCGGCACGGTCAGCTCCGAGGTGTCGAGCCAGAGCCCGATCCGCGGCGTGTCCAGCCGGAACGCCGCGTCCAGCTCGGCGACGCTCTGCTGCCCTGGCTTGTAGGCGGTCTTCCCGCTGGCCAGCCGCCGGGCTTCCGCCCGAGCCTGCACCACGTCGGGGCGCGGCGCGAGCACCACGACATAGAGCGGCCTGCCGCGGACGGCGGCCACCAGCTCGGCCAGGTGGCAGCCGATGATGATGTCCTGCAGCAGCACGGTGAAGCCGGCCTCCGCGTACCGGTCGGCCACGGTGGCCGCGAGCGCGTGCCGCAGCCTGAGCTGCCTGACCGCCTCGGCCGGCGGACGTGCGCTGCCCATCTCGGCCCGGCCGTTGACCACCATCTTGCGGAACACGTCGCCGCGCAGGTGCACCGACCGGTCGAGCCGTTCGGCGAGCGCCTGGGCGACGGTGGATTTGCCCGCGGCCTGGATGCCGGTGATCACGATGATGGACAACGGCTGCTCCCTGCCCACAGCCAAGCCGGGGGCGCGGACTCGGGCCCGCGCCCCGGCCGTCCTCGCCGGTCAGCAGCGCGGTATGCCAGGTGCCGGGTCCGGGCCGGTGCGCAGCCAGAATCCGGACACGTAGCCGGTGTACGGCTTGGTGATGTTGTACCAGATCGGGTCGCCGTTAATCCGCTGCCCGACCTTGTAGCACCTGATCCGCACCAGCGTGCCGGCCCTGCCAAGCACGTGCAGCGTCCTGAACCGGGTGGACGGCCCGCTGCGGACCCGCAACCCGGTTACCTTCGTCGGATACCACACCCGCACCTTCGCGGCGTGCGTGGCATGGGTGGCCGGCGCCGCTGACGCCGGCGCCGCGATGAGCATCGTCGCGGCCGCGGCGGCTGCCGGAACGGCGACCGTTCCGGTCAGCACGGCCGTCACTTTGCGTGCACTCATTGGTCTGGGTCCCCCTTACCTTGTGCCCGCTCCCGCTGAAGCGTGGCGTCGGTAACCCCAGGTGATGGACACGGCCCGACGGGCCAAGCAATTTCGACGCTAGCGAGACTTCTGAGCAAATGCAAAATGGTCTGTTAATTCGCAAAACGGTCTAGCTTACCAGCAGCTCTTTGGCCGCCAGCGGGCGGGGTCAGGCGCCGCCGACCAGGCCATGCCGGCCGGGCGGCCGGCTGGTCACGCGGCCGGCCCATGACCCGGCCGCCGGACGGCTGCCTCAGCGTGGCCAGTAGGAGCAGCGCGTGCCGGTCCGCACGCACTGGCTCAGGTGTTCGCCGATCAGCTCGTCGGCGTCGCTGATCCTGGCCAGCGCCCGCCTGATCGCCTTGCGCACAGCGACCCTGGCCCGCTCGCCCTCGTCAGCGAAGTTCCGCGCCCGGCCGCCGAGCCCTGCGGCGCTGGACAGCTGAGCCAGCAGCCAGTCGCGCTCGCTGCGCAGCGGGTCCCGGTCAGCGTCGTCGGCAGCGAGCCTGCCGAGTTCGGCGTCGATGCCCCTGAGCCGGTCGCGGTATTCGCGGACAGCCTGCGGGTCAAGGACCGGCTGGCCGGGCCCGCCGTCACGCGGCCCGGCTGCCGGGCCGCGGGCCGAGCCGCGGGCCGCACCGCCCGCCGGGC
>JASHQL010000577.1 GCA_030039155.1 Streptosporangiaceae bacterium
TACCGCGGTTTTCGCGGCTCGGCCGGCGAGGTCGGCTACCTGCCGATCGGGCGAGAACTGCCGCTGGTGCCGAAGCGTCGGCCACAGCGGGGCATGCTCGAAGAGTCGTTCGGCGCGGCCGCGGTCGTGCAGCGCGCCCGGGACTGCGGGATGACCGGCGCGGAAACCGCCGAGGACGTCTTCGCCGCGGCGCGGCAGGGCGACTACTGCGCACGCGAAGCTGTTGCCATCGAGGCACGGCTGCTGGCCAGGGCGGTCGCCAGCATCTGCGCGCTGCTTGACCCCGAGCTCATCATCGTCGGCGGCGGCGTCGGCCAGAGCCTGGACCTCCTCGAGCCGGAGATGAAGACCGAGCTCGCGCGGCTGACGCCGATGCGCCCGAGGGTGACCGTCGGCGATCTCGGCCGGGACGCCGTCGTCCTCGGCGCCGTCGCCATGGGCATCGAGCGCGCCAGAGAGACCGTCTTCGAAAGGCGGACAAGCAAGTCGTAGCGCAGATGCCTCAGCTGTCCGCCGAGGGCCGGATGGCCGCGAACGAGCTCGGGCTCGGCGCGGCGTACGCCGGCTGGCTGGCGAGCATCGATCAGGCTCCCGAGGCAGGGCCTGAGCTGCCGCTTTCCGGTAGCGACGATGCCGCCACGCTGGAACGGCTCGGCGTCGCCGACCAGGACGCCGCCGCGGTGCTTGCCAGCCGCCGGCAGCTCGACCAGGCGCCTGCCTTCCGCTGGCTGCTCCGCCAGTGCCGCCGGCTCGTCATCGCGCACATGGGCGATCCTGGCGCACCGGAGCTGCTGCTCCCGCAGTTGCCGGCCGCGCTCGGCCTGGCTGGCCGCTGCTTCCCTGTGCAGCTGTTCCTCGGCACGCTGCAGGTCACGCAGCGGTGGCAAGACGGCCGCGGCATCCCGGCCGATGCATGCTGGCCGGTGTTCGCGGACCTGGGCCGGCATATGGCCATCTACCGGCGGGCGCACGGCGAGACCGGCGTGGACGACCCCTGGTGGCTGCTGATTCACCTGCGCGGGCTGATCTACGAGTTCGGCCGGCTGCAATACAACCTGCTCAGGATCGGCGCCGGCTGGCTGGCGCCGCAATGCTGGTACGACGCCGAAGCTGGCTGCCTGGAAACCGGGTTCCGGCCAGGCGACGACGGGCTCGGCGTGCACATCCCGGAGGACGGGCCGCTGACGCCGCAGGCCAGCGCGGCGTCAGTCGCGGCGGCGCGGACGTTCTTCGACCGGTACTTCCCGTCGCCGACCAGGCGGCTGGCCATCTGCCAGTCCTGGCTGCTTGATGATCAGCTGGCCGAGTACCTGCCGGCCGACACCAACATCATCAGGTTCCAGCGGCAGTTCACGCTGGTCCCCGGCTGGCGGCCGGGGGATCAGGCGGTCGCGCAGTTCGTGTTCAGGCGGACCGTCGACGAGCTGGCTGGCGTGCCGCAGCGCACCACCTTGCAGCGGGCCATCGTCAGTCACCTGCGGGCTGGCAGGCACTGGCGGGTGCGCAGCGGCTGGCTGCGACTCTGACCTGCTGGTCAGCTGGTCACCTCGGCGAGCCGCCGTTCCAGGTAGCGGCGTTCAGGCTCGGTCGACACCAGGCCGATCGCGGCCAGGTAGGCAGCGGCCGCGTCGGCGGGCCTGCCCATCCGGCGCAGCAGGTCGGCGCGGGTAGCCGGCAGCAGGTAGTACCCGGTCAGCTCGCCGCCCTGCTCGAGCTCGGCCACCAGCTCGAGGCCGGCCTGCGGGCCGTCCGCCATCGCCACCGCGACGGCCAGGTTGAGCCGCACGACCGCGGTCGGCACGAACGCGGCGAGCTGCTCGTACAGCGCGGCGATCCGCGCCCAGTCGGTGTCGGCCGGGGTCCGCGCGCTGGCATGGCAACCGGCGATCGCCGCCTGCAGCCGGTACGGTCCTGCCCCTGGGTGCCGCGCCGCCGCGGCCAGCAGACCGCGGCCCTCGGCGATCTCGGCGGCGTCCCACCTGGTTCTGTCCTGGTCCTCCAGGCTGACCAGCTCGCCCGCGTCGTCGAGCCGCGCGCCGCGGCGCGAGTCGTGCAGCAGCATCAGCGCGAGCAGCCCCATCGCCTCTGGCTCGGCTGGCATCAGCGTGACCAGCACCCGCGCCAGCCTGATCGCCTCGG
Source organism: Streptosporangiaceae bacterium (assembly GCA_030039155.1). Taxonomy (GTDB): domain Bacteria; phylum Actinomycetota; class Actinomycetes; order Streptosporangiales; family Streptosporangiaceae; genus JOPF074. Next base: position 2,140 of record JASHQL010000577.1, read on the forward strand.
CGGACAGGTCGGTCCTGACCAGCTTGGCGCCGGCGGTAGCCGCGTAGCCCTCGTTGAACAGCAGGTACAGCACGACGAGTACGGCCTGCAGCCGCTCGGGCAGCAGGTGGGCAGGCGGCACCCGGTACGGGATGCCGGCGTCGCGGATCTTGTGCTTGGCCCTGACCAGCCGCTTGGCCATGGTGGCCTCAGGCACCAGGAACGCCTTGGCGATCTCGGCGGTGGTGAGGCCGGCCAGCGTGCGCAGCGTCAGCGCCACCCGCGCGTCAAGCGCGAGCGCCGGATGGCAGCAGGTGAAGATCAGCTTGAGCCGGTCATCTGAGACGCCGCTGTCGTCGGCTGGCGGCGGCTCGCCTGGCACCGACAACGCGGCCACCTCCGTCAGCTTTTCCTTTTCGGTCTTGCTCCGGCGCAGCCGGTCCAGCGCGCGGTTGCGCGCGGTGGTGGTGAGCCAGGCGCCTGGCCGGTCCGGGATGCCGTCTTGCTGCCAGCGGGTCAGCGCGGTGGTGAACGCGTCCTGCGCGCACTCCTCGGCCAGGTCCCAGTCACCGGTCATCCGGATCAGGCTGGCCACGATCCGGCCCCACTCAGCCGTGAACGCGTCAGCAACGGCTTGGGCTACATCGGACACGTGGTTGACGTTCCCCAAATCTTGGTGCTGCGGCTCAGCCTGCTACGGGCGGCGCGCTATTCGGCCATGATCGGCCGCACCTCGACGACGCCGCCCCATTGGGTGGCCGGGTGGCGCGACGCGGCGTGAATTGCCTCGTCGAGGTTGGCGCACTCGATCACGCTGAACCCGAGCATCAGTTCCTTGGTCTCCGCGAACGGGCCGTCGGACAGCAGGACCTCGCCATCGGTCACCCGGACGGTGGTGGCTGCCGACGGCTCGAACACCTTGCCGCCGTGCAACAGGCCCACGCCCCGCGCCGTCATCTCGTTGTGCCAGGGCAGCCAGCACGGCTCGGCGTCCGGGTCGGGCTCGGGGGCCGGCTCAACTTCCGCGGTGGGCTCGGGGTCAATGATCATCAGTAGGTAGCGCATGGCTCCTCCTTCTGGCTCGGCGGTCACCTGTGCGACGAACGGGAGGCGCGCGGATGGACAGCCGGGGCCTGTCCATCCGAGGCTAGCCCGTTCGTCGCATGGCAAGACGGGCCAGCCACGGCTGGCCGCGGATTTCGCCGCGGAGCGATGAGTCTGCCCGGCGCGGTCCGTCTGCAGAGAGAAGCAGCGACAGATTCAGGAGGATCCGATGAGCCTGCCGGAGGTTGTCTCCCGCGATGAGTGGCTGGCCGCTCGCACCGAACTGCTGGCCAGGGAGAAGGCGCACACCAGGGAGCGCGACGCGCTGAACGCGGACCGGCGGCGGCTGCCGATGGTCCGCATCGAGAAGGACTACACCTTCGATGGTCAGGACGGGCAGGTCAGCCTCGCCGACCTGTTCGACGGCTGCAGCCAGCTGATCGTGCAGCACCTGATGTTCGACCCGGACTGGGAGAACCCGTGCCCAGGCTGCACGGCCTTCCTTGACGAGATGGCGCCTGCGCTGCTCACGCACCTGCGGTCGAGGGACACCGCGTTCGTCGGCGTCTCCCGGGCGCCGCTGGCCAAGCTGACGCAGACCGCTCAGCGCAAGGGCTGGTTCCTGCCGTGGTACTCCTCGTTCGGCAGCGACTTCAACTACGACTTCAACGCGACCCTCGACGAGTCGGTGGCGCCGATCGTGTACAACTACCGGCCGGACACCATCGAGGGCAAGTCCGCCGAGGTGCCGGGGACCAGTTGCTTCCTGCGCGCCGACGACGGGATCTACCACACCTACTCGACCTACGCGCGCGGCGGCGACCAGATCGGCAGCGCGTACACGCTGCTCGACCTGACCGCGTTCGGCAGGTCGGAGGAGTGGGAGGAGCCCAAGGGCCGGGTGGCAAAGCCGCACGGCGCCGACCCGACGTTCACCGACTGACGCGGCCGGCGCTCTGGCGGCCGGGCTGCGGGGCAGCCGGTTACGGGTGCTCTCTTCGCGGCAGCCCGGCCCGCTGCAGGATGGCCGGGATGCTGGCGTGCGCGCCGATCGCCATCACGTGCACGCCGGCCAGGCCGGGGAGCTGGGCGAGCGCCGCGATGGTGTCGGCGCACAGCCGCTCGCCCAGCTCCCTGATCCGCTCTGGCCCGGCCTGCTCCAGCTGCCGCCTGACCCGGTCCGGGATGTGCACGCCGGGCACGGCGGACAGGTGGTGCAGGCCGCGCAGCGAGCGCACCGGCCCGACGCCGGCCAGGATCGCGCACTGCTCGTGCAGGCCAAGGTCGCGGACCCGGCCGAGCCAGCTCTCGAAAGCAGGCACGTCGAACACGAACTGGGTCTGCACGAACTGCGCGCCGGCCTCGACCTTGGCCTGCAGCCGCTGCACCGCGGCCGGCCCCGACGGGTTCTCCACCGCGCCGAGCAGCCACCGCGGCGGCGGCTTCAGCTCACCGCCGGACATCAGCGTGCCCTGGTCGCGCATCCGGGTGGCTACCTGCAGGAGCTGGGTGCTGTTCAGGTCGAAGACCGGAGTTGCCGCCGCGTGATCACCGTGCCGCGGGTGGTCGCCGGTCATCACCAGCACGTTCGGCACGCCGAGCGCGGCGGCCGAGAGCAGTTCCGATTGCAGCGCGATCCGGTTCCGGTCCCGGCAGGTCAGCTGCATGATCGGCTCGACGCCTGCCTGCAGCGCCGCGATGCTGCCCGCGAGCGCGGACAGCCGGACGGCGGCGCTCTGGTTGTCGGTGATGTTCACCGCGTCGACCCAGCCGCGCAGCGTTGCGGCATGCCGCCTGACCGGCGCGAGGTCGGCGCCGCGCGGCGGGCCGATCTCGGCGGTGACGGCGAACTGGCCGGCTGCGAGCCGGCGCTGGAAGCCGGTCAGGCTCTGCGGGCTGCTGCTGCCGCCCTGCCCGCCGGCCGCCGCGGCCTGACCGGGTGCGGCGGCCTGGCCGGGTGCGGGTCCGTCGCGGCCGTCGGCGCCCGGTTTGTCCGCCATCGGGCGAGCCTATCGCTCAGTCTGCGCCGACCGGCATCGCCCCGTGCTGCGCGGGTGTCGTGTGCTCCAGGTCAGGCCTGCTGGTGACGTCGCTGCTGACCTGCCGCCTGACGATGCTGAGCTGGCCGAGCCCAGATAGCGCTTCGATCACCAGCTCGGTCAGCCCTGGCCTTGCGGTGGTCGACTCGGCGACGCCGAGCACGCCGATCCCGGTCAGCAGGGCCGGGGTGATGTCGCCGACGTCGGCGATGATCTGCGCGCGAGCGCCGCAGTCGCGGGCAAGTCCCGACAGCTGCCGCGCGTCCGCGCTGTCCTGGCTGCCGAGCACCAGCATGAGGTCGCAGCTGGCGGCCACCATCTTGATGGTGCCCGCCCGGTCGGACGCCGCGTAGCAGAACGAGTCGGGGTTCGGCCCCCTGGTCGCCGGGAACCTGGACCGCAGCGCGGCAGCGACCGCGGCCGCTGCCTCGGTCGGCTCGCCCGGCTGCAGCAGGTAGGACACCCGGCTCGCGCCCGGCATGCCGAGCGCCGCGGTGCCGCCGGCGGTGCCGACGATGGTCGCGCGGCCGCCGGCGCTCCCCATGATGCCAGGGGTCGCAGCGTGGTCCGGCTGGCCGATCACCACGACGTGATCGCCCCGCTCGGCGAGCCGGCCGGCTTCCCGCTGGGCCGACGCGACCAGCGGGCAGGTGGCGTCAACCACTGCCAGCCCGCGCTCCCTGGCCTCGGCCCGCAGCTGCGGCGTCACGCCGTACGCCGGGAACACCACGACGTCGCCGCGCACCATCTCGGCCACAGAGCTGCCGAACACCGCGCCCTGCTCGGCGAGCCCGGCCCTGGCATCGGCCGGCCCGGCCATGTCGCCGAGGACGTGCACCACGCTGCCAAGGCCTGCGCTGTCGCGCACCGCCCGCCCGGCCAGGTCGAGCGCGCGCAGCGCGCCCTGGCACCACGGGCTGCCCGCGACCACCACGGTCCGCGGGTCAAGCGCCGTGGTCCACTCCTGGACCGCGGCCCGCGCCGCGGCCGCGGCCAGCCCGTCGCCTGGTGCGGCCGCCGCCGCGATCGCGCTGACCTTGCCGTCGCCGCCCTGGCAGGTCGCGAGGAACAGGGCGGGCTCGCCGCCGTTCGCCGGCGCGTCCGTCCACGATTCGACCGGCTCGATGCTGACCTGGTGGCCCCTGCGCCGCAGCGAGCCGGCCACCAGCGTGGCCGCGCCGCAGTCGATGGTGCCGTGCACCGGATCCGACAGCCTGCTGGGCACAAGCACCTCGCCCCGCTGCACGCTGCCGCCGGGCAGCTGTCCTTCCCGGACCGCTGGTCGGCTGCTCATTCCCCCGCCCATCCCCAAGCACGTCCTGGGACGCCCAGGACGCCGCCGCGCCGCTCGGCCGAGCGGCCACGGGACGCCCAAGCCATGCCCAGGGCATGGCCGCGGTTCCCCCTCCGAAACTTCAAGGTTCAGTCAGCTGTCGAGACTAATCTCTACTATGTCGATCGGGATTAAAAGCTTTAACATATGGGTAACGAGTGTTCTGCCGCGGTATGTCACTGTCGAAGGGACTGCTGATCATGTCGAAGACCGACGAGTTCTTCGCGAACAACGAGCGCTACGCAGAGAGTTTCTCCGGGCCGCTGCCGTTGCCGCCGCAGGCTGGTCTTGCCGTCGTCGCCTGCATGGACGCCAGGTTGAACGTGTACGCCATCCTCGGTCTCGGCGACGGCCAGGCGCATGTGATCAGGAACGCGGGTGGCGTGGTCACCGACGACGCGATCCGCTCGCTGACCATCAGCCAGCGGCTGCTCGGCACCAAGGAGATCATCCTGATCCACCACACCGACTGCGGCATGCTGACGTTCACCGACGACGACTTCAAGGCCGACATCCAGGCCGACACCGGGATCAAGCCCGTCTGGGCGGCCGAGGCGTTCCGCGACCTGGACACCGACGTGCGGCAGTCGATCGCCCGGATCAAGGCGAGCCCGTTCGTGCCACACAAGGACGCGATACGCGGCTTCGTGTTCGACGTCGCGACCGGCCGGCTGCGCGAGGTCAGCTAACCGTCAGCCGCGCCGCCGCGAGGTCAGGACTCCCGGTCGTCGCCGCGGTGCTGCTGCTCGGCGAGGAAGCGCTCGAACTGCGCGCCGAGCTCCTCGGCCGTCGGCATCGGCTCGGTGTCTTCGGCCAGCATGTTCTCCCGGTCGGCGGCGAACGCGTCGTACTGCTGCTCAAGCGCCTGCACCACCTCGGCCACCTCGGCCGAGCCCTCGACCTGCCTGGCGATCTCCAGGTCGGTTCGCCTGGCCGCCTCGCGCAGCGCGTCGGCCGGCAGCGCGAGCCCGGTGGCCGCCTGCACCGATTCGAGCAAGGTCACCGCGGCCGCCGGGTACGAGGCCTGCGCCAGGTAGTGCGGCACGTGCACGGCGAAGCCCACCGCGGCCCTGTCGTCCTGGCCGAGCCGGTACTCGAGCAGCGCGGCCGCGCTGCCGGGCACCTGCAGCCGGTCCACCAGCGGCCGGTTCCCTTCCACCAGGCCAGGCTGGGTTGCGTGCGCGGTGACGCCGAGCGGCCTGGTGTGCGGCACGCCCATCGGAATGCCGTGGAAGCTGACCGCGAGCCTGACGCCAAGTTCGGCCGACAGCCCGCGGACCGCGCGGGTGAAGGTCTCCCACTCCCGGTCGGGCTCAAGCCCGTTCAGCACCAGGAACTGCTTGCCTTCTTGATCGCGGACGACCGACAGCAGCAGTTCCGGGGTCTCGTACTCCTCCCAGTGATCCTTGACGAAGGTCATCACCGGGCGGCGCGAGCGGTAGTCGAGCAGCGTGTCGATGTCGAAGCTGGCGACGGTCTCGTGCTCGAGCGAGGACAGCAGGTGGCTGGCCAGCAGCCGGCCAGCCCCGCCGGCATCGATGAACCCGTCCAGGTAATACAGCAGCACCGGGTCACTGCCTGGCTCGGGTCTGGCCGGGCCCATCTCGTAGAGATCGCCCGCGTTACGCCCCACGATCGCAGCCTCTCGTTCGCGCCGTCACTACCAGTCTTACCAACGCATGGACCGTGCTAGTAAATCCAGGCCGCAAAAGTTGGCGATGCCCAGGTCGTTGCTGACGCTCGGCCGCCGTTGCTAGGCGCGGGAGCGCTGCTGTTCCCAGCGTTCGAGCAGGCTGGCCATCTCGCCGCTGATGAACTCGAAGTACCGGACCGTGCTGGCCATCCTGCTGCCCGCGGCGGACTCGGCCCCGAGCACCTGCACGCCGTCGCGGAGTTCCGCGGCCCACCGGGTGAACTGCCGGTCGCGCAGCCTGACGATGTCCTGCCACACGTCGTCCGGCATCCGGTAGTGCTGCCGCCGGGAACCAGGCTCGCCCTCAGCGGTGACCAGGCCGACCTGGACGAGATACCGCGCGCCGCCGGAGACCGAGGCAGGGCTGGCCTGCAGCAGTTCGCCGAGTTCGGCCGCGGTCAGCTTGTTGGAGTCCGAGGTCAGCAGCGCGACGAAGATCTTGGCCGGGGTGCGCGGGAAGCCTGCCTGCATGAGCAGCGCGGTGAACCGCTCGATGAACTGCCTGACCGCCGCCGGGTCCCGGCCAGGAGGCAGCGCCGGATTGCCGCCCGGTTTGCCGCCTGTGCCGGGCGTCGGCGCGCTGCCCCCTGCGCTCGCCGCGCCCGTCCGGTGGTCGGCCGCGCCGTTGTCGCCCGCTGCCGCCGCGCCGTCCGGTTTGTCGTCGGCTGCTGGCGGGCCTGCCTGGTTGCTGTCCGGGCGGTGGCCGGCCGTTGCCGCCGCGCCCGCCTGGTTCGCGCCACTTCTTGCCGTCGCCCCGGCTGCTGCGGGACCGTCGTCTTGGATGCTGCCTCCAGCCGTTGCGACGGGCACAGGCGCGACGTCGGCGGCGCTAGCTGCCGCGCTTGCCGCAGCGCGGCCGTCCGCTGCTGTCCTGCTTTGCCGCCGACCAGTCACCGGGCTGTGCCCACCTCCAGAGCAAATTCAGTATTTTATGAATTTAGTGTATGGTGCAGCGTCGTGAGCGCAATCGAAGTCTCCGGTCTGGTCAAGACGTACGGCAAGACCGTGGCGCTTGATGGCCTCGATCTCAACGTCGCAGCGGGCGAGGTGCACGGCTTCCTCGGCCCGAACGGATCCGGCAAGACCACCACGATCAGGATCCTGCTCGGCCTGCTGCGAGCCGACTCCGGACAGGCGCGATTGCTCGACGGCGACCCGTGGCAGGACGCCGTCCAGTTGCACCGCCGGCTGGCCTATGTGCCAGGGGATGTGACGCTGTGGCGTGGCCTTTCCGGCGGCGAGGTGATCGACTTGCTCGGCCGGCTGCGCGGCGGGCTCGACCCCAAGCGCAAGGACGCACTGCTCGAGCGGTTCGAGCTCGACCCGACGAAGAAGACCCAGGCCTATTCCAAGGGCAACAGGCAGAAGGTCGCGCTCGTCGCCGCGCTTGCCTCCGATGTCGAGCTGCTCATCCTGGACGAGCCGACCTCGGGCCTCGACCCGCTGATGGAGTCGGCGTTCCGCAGCTGCATTGAAGAGGAACGGCTGGGCGGCCGCACCGTGCTGCTGTCCAGCCACATCCTGTCCGAGGTCGAGGCGCTATGTGACAGGGTGACCATCATCAGGGCCGGCCGGGCCGTTGAGACTGGCAGTCTCACCGAGCTCAGGCACCTGACCAGGACCTCGATCGCTGCCGAGCTATCCGGCCAGCCTGTTGGGCTCGACAAGCTGGCCGGCGTGCACGACCTGGTGGCCGACGCCGGCCAGGACGGCGGTAGCCGGGTCAAGTGCGAGGTCGACTCAGACAAGCTGGAAGACCTGCTGCGCCTGCTGG
>JASHQL010000578.1 GCA_030039155.1 Streptosporangiaceae bacterium
CCTGCAGAGCGTGCTCGACGGCCTGCGCGCCCTGTGACCGGCGGGCCGATCAGGACGTGCGCCAGATAAGGCGTCTTGCCGATGTGAGCTGACCCGCCTTAGGCCGAGCCTCCTAGGAAGCAGACATAGACATGTCGCGGCCAGAGGAGGACATGTGCGCGCTGGAGTGAACCGCGACCGCGCAGTTGCCAACCGGGTGCAGGCAGCGGACCCGCAGGCTGGCTCGAGCGCGCCCGACCTTGCCCTCATCGAGGGCCCGGTGGCCTGCCTGACGGCTCCGCAGCTGTTCTTCGCCGAGCATCCAAGAGACATCGCGCAGGCCAAGGAACTCTGCCAATCCTGCCCGGCACGGCGGGCCTGCCTGGCGGCCGCGCTTGACCGCCGCGAGCCATGGGGCGTCTGGGGCGGTGAACTGCTGTTGTCCGGCCGGATCATTCCTGACAAGCGGGCTCGCGGTCGGCCGCCGAAGGTCAGGGCCGCGTAGGGTGAGGGCCGGGTAGGTCAAGACCGGGTAGGTCAAGACCGGGTAGGTCAGGGCCGCGGCAGGCTGCGTCAGTGCCAGAACGGCACGGACCCGCCCTGGTACACCGACCAGCGGAAGGTTTCCGACTGCGCCAGGCCGCCCTGTGTCCAGGTCATCAGCAGCTTGGAGAAGTAGGCGTGGCCGTCGCGCCTGCGCGGCGCGGACAGCGTCAGCGTTGCCGCCGACCTCGCGTAACTCCCCTGCGCGCAGTTCGGTGAGCAGTTGTCGACCAGCACCGTGCCGTGCCCGCGGGCCACGCTCCGCTTCCAGGTAGTCCAGCTCACCCGCCGCGCGAGCAAGCTGCCGCCGGCGCCGAACGCGATCGCGTGCGGCCGGATCTGACCGCCATGCCAGCCGGAGTGGCCGTCGAAGCCATAAGCGACCGGCGGCGAGGCCGAACCCGAGGCCGGCGCGGTGCGCAGCGCAAGCACGACCAGGACGCTGATGCCTAGCGCTGCGGCAGCTACGGCCGCCAGCATCCAGCGATGGCGCCTCACCTGAGCTCCCGGCGCATGACTCGATGTCGAACGGGCTGATGTATAGATGCCCACTCCCGGCCTCTCTCAACGGCGATTCCTGCGGGGAGGCCAACGAGCACCCGCAAGGCCCGTCCGTCGTGACCGCGACCGGCCTGAATCTGGGCAAGCGGCAGCTACGGCGTCTCAGGGACCTGGCGAGCAAGTGGGCGTAACCCGTTACGAAGAGCCAATGATCGATTACTAACAGTAATAGTCTGTCATGCCGTCGCTGGCTGCGCCAACAGACATGGCCGAATTCGCGCTGCCTTTCACCCCATCGGGGGTGCAGGCAGGAGCAGACCCGCCGGTTGCGGCACATCCGGCCGGGGAAGGAGCATGAGCTGATGCGCAACTGGGAAATCGTGCTGCGCGGCGGGCGCGTCATCGACCCGGAATCCGGTCTTGACGCGGTCGCCGACGTGGCGATCGAGGGTGACCGCATCGCGGCCGTCATGCCGCGCCCCGCTGCCGCCGCCGAGACCGGCAGCCAGCGCGCCGGGCAGGCGCCGGGGGGCGTCGCGGACATCGACGTCTCCGGGCTGGTGGTCGCGCCAGGGTTCATCGACCTGCACAGCCACGTGAACGGGATCGCCGGGCTGCGGCTGCAGGCATTCGACGGCGTGACCACCGCGCTGGAGCTCGAGGCCGGGGTCAGCCCGGTGGCGTCCGGATACGCCCTCGCCGCGGCCGAGGGCAGGCCGGTGAACTACGGCTTCGCCACCTCCTGGGCACTGGCGCGGATGGAGGCGGTGGCCGGCATCGAGCTCGACGGCAGCCTCGGCACGTTCCTCACCCACATCGGCAGCCCGGCCTGGCAGCGGGCGGCAACACCCGGCCAGATGACCGCGATCAGGGACCGGCTGGCCGCCGACCTGGCCGACGGCGCGCTCGGCATCGGCATCCTGGTCGGCTACGCACCGCAGAGCAGCCCCGGCGAGTACCTGCAGGTCGCCGAGCTGGCGGCGGAGGCTGGCGTGCCCACGTTCACGCACGCGCGCGACCTGATCGAGATGGTGCCTGACGCCAGCATCGACGGCGCGCAGGAGATCGTGCGCGCGGCCGGCGAGACCGGCGCGCAGATGCACTACTGCCACGTCAACAGCACCTCGCAGCGGCATGTCGACCGGGTGCTCGGCCTGGTCGGCCGGGCACAGGCGGCCGGCGCGCGGGTGTCCACCGAGGCCTATCCGTACGGCTGCGGGATGACCGGCATCGGCGCCGCGTTCCTCGCGCCAGAGCGGCTCGGCGAGCGCGGGCTCACCCCCGATTCGCTCACCTACGCCGCGACCGGCGAGCGAGTCGGTACCGTGCAGCGGCTGCGCGAGCTTCGCGAGACCGATCCTGGCGGCCTGGTCATCATCAGGCTGCTTGACGAGGAGGATCCGCGGGATCTCGGCCTGCTGATCCGCGCGCTGACCTTCCCCGGCGCGATCGTCGCAAGCGACGCCATGCCGCTGACCTGGGCCGGGCCAGCGCCAGACCCGATGAGCTGGCCACTGCCGGCCACCGCGGTCACCCATCCGCGCACCGCGGGCACGTTCTGCCGCGCGCTGCGCATGCTGGCCGGCCAGGGCGGCCCGCTCGGCCTCACCGAGGTCCTGCGCCGGTGCAGCCTGCACCCGGCCATGCTGCTGGCCGAGCGGGTGCCGGCGATGGCAGGCAAGGGCAGGATCCAGCCGGGCTGCGACGCCGACCTCATCGTCTTCGATCCGGCCAGGGTCAGCGACCAGTCAACCTACGCCCGGAGCACCCGCCCGTCCGTCGGCATGACGCACGTGCTCGTCAACGGCACCTTTGTGGTGCGGAACGAGGAGCTGGTGGCTGATGCGCTGCCCGGCAGGCCGGTCCGCGCCGCGCCACTGTGAGATAGTCGGTCATGCCGCCGGTCAAGCGATATGCGCCGTACGTTCCGCTGCGTGTGATGGTCGGTCTGGCCAGGGCCAAGGTGCCCGACCAGCGGCTGACTCCGCTGATCGACCCGATGGGCGGGCCGTGGTGGCAGCCGGGCGACACCAACGTGACGCGCTGGCCGATCAGCGGCATCGGCTGGTGCCACGGCGCTATCTCCACCCGCTCGGAATACCGGAACGTGACCGGCCACGCCTACGTCACCGACGCGCGGGTGGTGGCCGTCGTCGGCGCGCCAGGCGCCCGCCCGCCGATCGGCATCGTGATCGACGGTGTCGAGCAGACCAGGGCGCTCAAGCCGGGCGAGGTGGCGTTCCGGGTCGGCCAGATGCGACTGCCCTGGCTGGGCGCGGTGGTGTTCGCGCCCGCCGACGCGATCGGGCTCGACTATAGCGGCCAGGTCCGGCTGTGCGGCCAGCACACGAACGCCAGCCAGGACCGCGAGGACGTGTTGCTGCTGCTCTGGCTGGCCGAGCCGGCCGAGACCGCCAACTTTGTCAGTGACCTGGTCGGCCGGGTGTACCGGGACCGCTATCACTGGCCGAAGACTGCCGAAGAACAGCGAGCGCAACTCGACGCGCTGCCCGCCCCGGCGGACGTGCGGGCGGCGCCAGGCGCGCTCCCCAAGGTGCAGCTACCCGGCGCGTTCCTGGTCCGCAACTTCACCGCGGGCAACGGGCTGAACAGCGCGCGCTCGTGCCCGCAAGGCTGACCAGCAAACCGCGCGGCTAGCCGGAGATCTTCGCGAAGCCCCAGTTCAAGATGCGGCGCGCGGCGGCGAACGTGGCGTCGAAGTTGTCGCTCGGGTTGGCGTGCAGCAGCACGCCGATGAGCGTGTGCCCGTCCCTGCGAGCCGCGAACAGCAGGCAGTTGCCGGCCGCCCTGGTGTCGCCGGTCTTGATCCCGAGCGCGCCAGGGTACGACCTGAGCAGGTGGTTGGTGGTGTACCAGACGTACCGGTGATGCAGGGCGGTCTGGCGCAGCACGTACCGCCGCTCAGCCACGATCTTCCGGAACAGCGGCAGCTTCATCGCCTGCTCGCCCAGCAGCACCAGGTCGTGCGGGGTCGAGTAGGTCGAGTGCTCGGTCGGGTACGGCATCCCGTCGAAGCTGGTGAAATGCGTCCTGGTCATGCCGAGCGTGGCGGCCATCGCGTTCATCTTCTTGATGAACGCGGGCCTGCCTGGCCCGTAGGCGGTGGCGAGCATGTACGCGGCGTCACAACCGGACGGCAGCAGCATCGCCTCCAGCAGCTGGCGCACGGTGAGCACGTCGCCCCTGATCAGTCCGGCGCTGCTGGCGCCGTCCCTGCGCACGTAGCGGATCACCGCGCGGGTCACGGTCAGCTTCCGGTTCAGGTGGCCTGCCTCGATCACGATCAGCGCGGTCATCACCTTCGTGACGCTGCCCATCGGCCGCCTGGCGTTCGGGCTGACGGTCCACATGGTGTTGCCGCTGGTCATGTCGGCAAGTTCTGCGCCCTTGGCGTTCACCAGCGGCCCGGTGTCGGCCGACAGGCCCGCCGAGGCCGCGGCGGGCATCACCATCGCGGCGGCGCGCGAGCCATCCAGGCCAGGCACCGAAGGCAGGCCGAGTACCGCGAGCACCGCCACCGCGGGCAGGCCGGTGGCCAGCAGCCTGGACCTCAGCACGGACAGCAGCCGGCGGGCGCCGCGGGCTTGCTGAGCGCCCTTGACATAAGCAGCCACGGTGTGATTGAAGCAGCGGCTGACCATGCCGCGCCATCGGTAGCCGGAAATTTGCCGCATCCTGGTGCCGCGCTTGAGCGTTCATGGCGCGCCAGGTTGAGCGCGGGATGCCGCCCGCACTAGCGTCGCGCTATGCCTTCAGGCTGGCCCGCGGTCAACTATTCGCAGTGGCAGGACACCTGCGACACCCTGCACGCGCACACCCAGGTACTCGGCAAGCTGGCGGCCGGGCTGGCGCCGCCCGAGCCGCAGCTGCAGCACGCCGCGCTGCGGCTGACCGCGCGCGGCTGGGAAACCCTGCCGCTGCCCGCGCCGGACGGTTCTGGTGCCCTGGTCGTCGGGCTCGACCTGCGGGTGCACGAGGCGTTCGTGGAGCACACCAGCGGCCGGATGGAGCGGATCCCGCTGACCACCGACCGTGCGGTCGGCGACGTGACCACCGACGTGCTCGGCGCGGTCGCCGCGATCGGCGGGCCGGTCGAGATCGACCCGACCCCGCAGGAGGTCGGCTGGACGGCGCCGCTTGACGCCGATCACGAGCACGCGACCTACAACGTGAGCCAGGTCGCCGAGTACTTCGAGGCGGCGAGCCGGGCCGCGATGGTGCTGGCGGCGTTCCGGGCGCCCTACCGGGGCAGGTCGACGCCGGTGAACGCCTGGTGGGGCTCCTTCGACCTGGCGACCAACCTGTTCTCAGGGCAGCCAGCCGAGCCGCCGAGCCCCGACTTCATCATGCGCAACGCGATGGACGCGCAGGAGGTCGCCGTCGGCTGGTGGCCAGGTGACGGGCGCTATCAGCAGGCAGCTTTTTACGCCTACGCGCACCCGGCGCCGCCTGGCTTCTCCGACGGCACGCTGCAGCCGTCCGCCGCGCGCTGGCAGGCGGGCCTCGGTGAGTACCTGCTCGACTGGGACGACGTCTGCGCCGCCGACGACCCGCACGCGATGGCGCTGGAGTTCGCCAGGTCGGCGTTCCGGCACGCCTGCGCGGTCTGCGGCTGGGACGCCGGGCTCGCCGCCAGCGCCGAAGGTCACCCGCCGCCGGTGAACTGACCGCGGCCGGCTACCCGACCTGGGCCAGCCAGCTGTCGTGCTCGCCGCCGAACGGCGCGGCCCGTTCGCCGACCGCCGCCTGCAGCCAGCGCGCCGACGCGGTCGCCGCCTCGATCACCTCGGCCGGGTAGCGATAGCGCAGCTGGTGCTCGGCGAACTCGTCCTCGTCGAGCAGCTGCACCTGGCCGGTGCGCAGCCGGCAGACATCGAGGTCGAGGTCGATCATGGTGACCTCGCCCGGATGCGGCCACCGCGCGGGCGTCGCGATGTCGCAGTACAGCTCGCAGTCGAGGCCTACCTCATAGAACGTGCCGACCCACCATTCGCTCGGCGGGATCAGCATCACGTGCCGCACGCCGACCTCGTGCGGCTGCTCGTCGCCACGTCGGATGCTGGTGCGCGCCCCGCAGCCGACCCAGACGCCGTGCTCGTCCTCGCCGAGGTATGAGGCAGTGCGCGTCCAGTGCGGGCTGCCGTCATATTTGGTGAACGCCACTCGCACGTCTCGGCCAGTCACCAGCCGACCATACCTGCCGATTCCGGCTGCGCCACTGTCGTACCCGGCTGCGACAGTAGGCCGTGTCATCGCCGCCGGAGCCGCCTGGCTTCCCGCACTGCGCCCGCTGCCCGTACCTCGCGACCGGGCCAGCGGCCCGCTGCGCCGCGTGCGCGGCTGGCACGCTCCGGCTGGTGGGCGAGCGCGCCTGCCCCGTCTGCAGCCAGCAGCTGGACCGGAACCTCAGCTGCTGCAACGAGCTCTGCCTTGACCGCAGGCGGCGGATCGGCCGGATACAGGCGATCGCCTACCAGTCAGGCGCGCTGCGGCGGGTGCTGTATGACTACAAGTTCCGCGGCGCCCGCGGCTGGGCGGTCATCCTCGGCCGGCTCGTGCTCGGCTGGCTCGCTGTGCATCCGGCCAGCCCGGCGCCGGATCTCATCGTGGCCAACCCCGGCTATCCAGGGCCGGACCGCAGCCGGTTTCTGCACGCCGAAGCGGTGCTTGCCGCGGCGGCGGACCAGGATGCCGGCTGGCCGGTCGGGCTCGGCCTGATCGTCAAGCCGGGGCCGACGGCGAGGTCGGCCGACGCGCCCGCCGACGCCAAGCGGGCGATCGGGCGTGAGCTGCGCGGCCTGCTGCAGATCACCGATCCGGCGCGGACCGCGGGCCGCCGGATCCTGGTCTTCGATGACATCTGCACCACCGGCCGCCAGCTCGACGCGGTGGCTGGCTGCCTGCTCGACACCGGCGGTGCTGCCCGGGTCGACGGGCTGGTGCTGGCCAGGGCACCTTGGTCCAGCACGCAGCGGCCTGGCCCTACCGATCGCGGTGCCGGGACCGGGCGGTGACATGCAGGTTCAGCCAGCGGTCGGCTGCGCCGAGCACCCGGCGCGGGACCGGCCAGTCGAGCACCAGCGCCGTCACCGTGACCATGCCGGCGGCAACCGCGGCCCCGCCGATGGTGTCGGTGCAGTAGTGCCAGCCGAGCGCGATGACCGCGGTGCTGACCACGCAGGCGACCAGCAGGCCAGCCAGCGTGACGAGCAGCCGCAGCGAGCGCGGCACCGCCCGGCCCAGCGGCCCGAACAGCACGACGGCCAGCACTGCGGCGACCGCGAACGTGCTGCAGGCATGCCCGCTCGGGTAGCTGGTGAAGCCGAGTGTGGTCCGGTTCGCCAGCGGCTTGAGCACGTGCTCGGTCAGCAGCACGGCGGCCGGTACCGAGATGGCGGCCAGCGCAGCGCCGCCGGTCCTGCGGGTCAGCAGGCAGACCGCAGCGATGATCACGATCAGCGCGGTGATCGGGCCCAGCGTGCCTGGCCAAGCCAGCCAGGTCAGCAGGTGGTAGTGACCGCGGCCGTAGACGGCCTTGACCGCGTGGTCGACGGTCCGGTCCAGCCAGTCCGGCGAGCCAGGCCGGCCGAACAGCAGCGGCAGCCCGGCCACGATGACCGCGCAGCAGGCCGCTATCAGCCAGCCGAGCTTGCTGGCTGCCGCGGGCAGCAGCCGCTGGGCCTCAGGCGGCCGCGGCGTCCTGGTCCGTGGCGGCCGCGGCGGGGCAACGGGTGTCGCTGCCCCCTGGGGCTCGGTCTCGGCAGTCAACTCTCCCGGCTCTCCGCTCCGCGCTCGGCTGGATCAGCTAGCCATCTTAGCCGCGGCCGCAGCGGGCAAAATCGTACGAATACCTTCTGTCGCCTATGTGTGTCTTGCTCGACCGGTGATCAGGCGTAGGTTACAGTAAAACGCAAAAATCGGACCTGCCACTCAGCCTCTTCGGTCCGGCGCATTGCTCGCCGTTCGTTATCTGCGAGCGGCAGATAATGGCCAACGGAAGCGAGCCGCATGACTTATATAGCCCCGCCGACCGTCCGGGCCAGATTCAGGAAAGGCCGGCCGCCGTCCGGGCCGCCGAAGGAGCGGCCGTACCCGCATCTTGGCATCGAGCTCGGCTACGTCCATTACGGCATCCACACCTATGACGTGCATGATGCCGGAGATCACGGCAAGGTCTACCAGGTCGCGGTCAGGTACCTGGCCGGCGGCATGGCCCGCCGGGCCGAGCAGCTGATCAAGCAGGTGGTCAGCGGCGGCTTCAGCGAAGACCAGGCGAGCGGGGTCACGAGCTGTCACATCGGGTATCACTGGGCGCTGGCGATCCTGCGCGGCCGGACCTTCGACCAGCTTGGCCTTGCCGAGATGCAGGATCTCAGGGACGCGGTTACCTTCGGCAAGCCGGCGCCGGGTGACTCCTGGGCGGTCGCGCTGAATGTGGTCGAGCGCTTTTTGTACGCACTGCTGAAGCAGCAGACAGCCGGTGGCCTGTCTGCGGCGAGCCTCGGCCAGATTCTGGCCGACTACCAGCGCCTGCACCCGGACCGGCGGGACGAGATCAGGCGGCACCTGGACGCGGTGCTCGACGGCGAGCTTGCCGACCGGCTCGACGCGGCGCACGACACCGACCAGGCGGTGCTGCGGCTGGCCGCGGACAGGGCGAGCCGGGTGCCGAAGTTCTTCCAGCCGATACCGGCGCCGCCGAAGCCGGTCGCGCTGACGGCGCCGTCGCTGAACCCCTGGCAGCGCTGGGCCGCGGGCGTCGGCGGTGGCCTGGCCCTGATCGGGCTCATTGCCGCGCTGCTCGACGGCGCGTTCACCAACGTGGTGCTGGCTGCGCTCGCCGCTCTGCTTGTGCCAATCTCCGGATTCCTCAACTGGCAATACGCCAGGCGGGTGCTCGCGGCTTTCGGCCGTTTGTCTGACCGCAACCGCGACTATTTCTATTCAAGCCAGTTTATTGCCAACCGGCAGATATCCAGATATGAATTCCCGCCGATGGTGCCGCAGAATGACGATCAGATCCGGGCGAACCCGCGGCACTGGCTCTATCGGCGGATGCTGCGCAGCTACCTGACATTCCGGTTCAGGCAGGCCGGCGCCAAGTCACCCGATGAGCCGCTGCGCTGGTCGTCCGAGACCGCGGGCCGGAGCGAGTCACTGGAACGGGAGATGCTGTATCTCTACGAGCCAGCGAACAACGAGCCAGGGTCCAGCGACTACCTGCTGCGCTGGCATGTCGACGAGGTGGCGGACAAATTCAGGGCTCGCACGCTGTTCAGCTACCAGAAGCAGCTCAGCCCTGGCCGGCTGCCGCTGGTCGGCTTTGTCCTCGGGGTGCTGCTTGGGGCGACGGGCGTGGTGCTGGCGGTGGCGCTCGCGCTGTCCTCTTACCTGCCGGTGGCGCTCGGCGCGGTCGCGCTCCTCGGTGTCGGCGGCTGGCTGGTGTGGTGGAGCCGGATCGATGTCTACCTGGCCGGGCAGGAGCGGCTGCCCGATGACGAGGACGACAGGGACACCAGGCTCGCCGCGGAACTGCGGCAGTATGACGCCGAGGTCGCGTTCCTGGCCGACCGGCCATCCGACGCGGAGATGGCCAGGTGGCTCGACTATGACCTGATCCAGCTGAAGAAGCTGGCCATGCAGCAGCACGGCCTGACCAACGGGGACCTGCTCGCGCACGTGGCGGTCGCCGAGGCGGGTTACCTGCGCAGGCGGGCCAGGGTGGTGCACGGCCCGTGGCGGTACTCGCTGTACACCATCACCATGTTCCTGCTGACCGATGAAGGCATCCGGGTGATCGCATCCGACCTGGACTTCGCCACCGGCAGGGTGACCGACGAGCGGCGCACCGACTTCAGCTACAGCGGTCTCGCTTCGGCGACGGCGGCCCAGATCACGCACCGGTACGACGGCGCCAGGCGGATCATCGTCGGCGACGAGGACGTGGTACCCGCGCAGGCGGCCAGGCCGGTGCGCAGCAACGGGCTGCAGGTACTGATCAACAGTGGCATGCCGATCACCGTGGTGCTCGAGCGGTTCACCGACGACTACTTCAACCGGGCGGTCGAGGATCTCAACCAGCTGAAGGCCAACGCGCTGGACAGTTCGGGCCTGGCAGCCGCGCTGCGGGTGCTCGAAGTGGTGGCTGCCGAGGGCAGGGGGTGGCTGGCGCTTGAGCGACTCCGCCGCAGCCGGAGGCTGACCAGCCGGTCGCCGCAGGGGCCAGGGCCGTTCCCGTTCAGCCAGCCGGTCAGGCTGGTCGCGAGCGCGCCGGCCGCCGGGCCTTCCGGCCCGGCACTGTTCGGCGGGCCACCGCGGCCGCTCGGTGACGTGCCGACGCCTGCCTGGACCGCTGGCAGCGAGCCTGGCCAGGCCGGCCAGCCGCCGAGCCAGGCCGATGCCGGCGAGACGGCAGAGGTGCTGGTCGCGCGCGGAACGGACGTCAAGGACCTGGCCGGCGCAGCGCCCCCGAGCGGAGCCGGGGAAGGGCAGGCGCAGCCCGATGGCACCGCCGGCGGCGGCGATCTCGCGGAACCTGCGGCGCCGGACGCCGCGGCTGCCGAGCCGGACCTCGCGGAACCCGCGGTGCCGGACGCCGCGGCTGCCGAGCCGGACGCGGCTGCCTCGCCAGGCTCCGCGGCTGCCTCGCCAGGCTCCGCAGCT
>JASHQL010000058.1 GCA_030039155.1 Streptosporangiaceae bacterium
GGATCTCCAGCCGGGCCAGGTGCGCGCCCAGGCACAGGTGCGGGCCGCCCCTGCCGAAGCTCAGGTGCCGGTTCGGCGTCCGGCCGACGTCGAACACCTCGGCGTCAGCGAACTCGTCCTCGTCCCTGTTACCGGACACGTACCAGAGCACGACCTTGTCGCCGGCCCTGATCTGCGCGCCGCCGAGTTCGGTGTCGGCGGTCGCGGTGCGGCGCATGAAGTGCGTCGGGCAGCTCCACCGCAGCACCTCCTCGGTCGCGGTGTCCAGCAGCGATGCGTCGGCCCGCAGCCGGTCCCACTGCTCCGGGTACTCGCAGAACGCCAGCACCGCGTGCGCCATCGCGATCCTGGTGGTCTCGTTGCCGGCGATCACCAGGATGGAGAACAGGTTGTCCAGGTCCACCTCGGTGAGCGCCTCGCCGTCCACCCTGGCGAGCAGCAGCTTGGACAGCAGGTCGTCGCCGGGCGCCTTGATCCGCTCCGCCACGATCTGCCTGCCCAGGTCCCACAGTTGCTTGCCGTACGGGCTGCGGAACGGGAACAGCCGGTAGGCGTCGGTGTCGTCCCTGCCCCAGACCACGTCGGTGAGGTCGGGATCGGTGTTCGCGATCAGCCGGTCGCCGAGGTCGATGAACCGGTCCAGGTTCTCCGCTGGCAGGCCCATGATCCGGGCCAGCACCCTGATCGGCACCTGTTTGGCGATCGCGTCGACGAAGTCGAACGGGCCTTCGGCGAGGCCCTCGTCCAGCACGTGCTCGGTCAGCCCGGTCACGAAGTGCTCGTACACCGCGACCGCGCGCTGGCTGAAGCTGCCCGACATGATCTTGCGGAGCTTGGTGTGCTCTGGCGGGTCGGTGTCGATGATGGTGCGCCGCGCCGCCATGTCCTCGTCGGTCGGCTCCTCGAACGAGATGCCGCGCGCCGAGGAGAACGTCGCCACGTCCCTGCTGGCGGTCATGATGTCCGCATAGCGGTGCACCGACCAGAACCCCGAGTTCGGCGGCGCCTCGGCGAACCAGGCGACCGGCGCGTCGCGGCGCAGCCTGGCGAACTCGCCGTAGGGCACAGCCCGCGCCCACATGTCCAGATCGGTCAGGTCAAGCACGGCGGGCATGCAGATTAGTTTGGCACCAAACGACCTCCACTGGGAAGAGCGCCGCCGCGGTGCGGCCGGTCCGAACCTCCGGCACATCGAGCACACCGCCAGCACATTCGCAGCACAGCGCCGGCACAACCCGGCCAGTGACAGTGGTCATGCGCGCGGTGCACCGGATCCCCAACTGGGGAAGCACCGGGCGCCGGACGGGAGGGACGAGATGAACTGGTTCTGGATGAACATTCCGGCGGCGATGGTGTTCGTCGCGGCGTGGGTCGGCATCCCGCTGTGGATGGTGCTCAGGCACCCGAGCTGGGGAGCGGAGCGGGCCGACAGCGGTCGCGCCATGGCAGCCGAACCTGTCCCGGTGCTCGCTGGCGAGCGCGCCGGGCAGCCGGCCGGCCTGGTGCCGGCCCTGGCAACTGCTGGCCCGCAAGGGTGACCCGGTGAAACCGGGAAGGAGGCGCAGCCATGAAGCTCACCAGCGGCATGCTGAAGATCAAAACCGGCCTCGCGGCCGGCCTGGCCGTCGCTGCGCTTGCTTCGGCGGCCTCGCTGCTCGGGCCTGACC
The DNA here is from genome assembly GCA_030039155.1 of Streptosporangiaceae bacterium. Lineage (GTDB taxonomy): Bacteria > Actinomycetota > Actinomycetes > Streptosporangiales > Streptosporangiaceae > JOPF074. Next base: position 1,668 of record JASHQL010000058.1, read on the forward strand.
CGGCAGCGTCCGCCGACACCGGCGGCCAGCAAGTCGTATTTAACCTCGGCTGCGGCGGTCTGTGGCACGAGAGTGGCTGCCCAACCGGACTCGACGCGGTCAAGATCACCGGCACGAACCAGGACGGGCAGTCAGCCACCTGGTACGGCTCTGGCAACGGCGGGGCTCAGGTCAAGACCACGAGCTGGTGGTGGGTCGGCAACATCACCGTCTCCTACAACCTGAATCACGTGTCGCAGCCACCCATCCACGCCTGGGTCCCGGCTTCGGAGAGTGCAGGCTACGCAAAGGCGGCAGGAAACAACTGGGTGGATGTCCAGGTCGCCATCGGCGGAACCATGTACTACGGAGACTCCGTCTATGACGGCGGCCCGGTGGTGTCTGCCGGTCCTGATGTGCCGGTGAGCACCGGATTCAGCGCCACCTGCATCAGCGGGGACGATCCGCTCGGCCAGGCCACCTTCGTGAAGGTGTGGACCGGCTATTACGGCCGGGGCTGGAACGCCAGCACAGTCACTTACTCGATCGTGGGGCCCGGTATCGCTCCGTACTTCATCGACGCGGTGTACGGCCCGTACCCGGTATGCGACTGACCGATGCCGGCTTCGCCGGGTCGCCCAGAGCCGGCCGGCGAACGGCCGGCTCGCCGCGCACCGGCAGATCGCAGTAGCCCTGGCCTTGGGCTCCCCGCGGCCAGGCCTACTGCTCTTCCACCGACCTGATGATCTTGCGCAGCAGCGACGCGAGCTGGCCCTTCTCCCGCTCTGACAGGCTCGAGCTGACCTGCGCCTCGGCCTGGTTGAAGGCCGGGAACAGCCGCTCGATCACCGCGCGGCCCTTCGGCTCCAGGCTGACCAGCACCAGCCTGCCGTCCTGGTCGTGCGCGCGGCGCCTGGCCAGGCCGCGCTTCTCCAGCGTCTTCAGCACGCCGGTCAGCGTGCCCTTGGTGACGCCGGCCTCCTCGGCCAGGTGCCTGGTCTGCTGGTCGCCCCAGATCCACAGCACGAACAGCACGGTGAACGCCGCCCACGACAAGTCCTCGTCGGCGAGCACCTTGCGCTCCATGTGATTGCGCACCACGTTGGCCGCGCGGTAGATGTTCGAGACCGCGGCCATCGCGCTGAAGTCCAGGTGCTGATCGCCGATCCGCGCCCTGATGTCGCGCTCGGCGCTGACCAGGTCACCGGCGCTACCGGCGGCGAGGCGACGGGGAAGTCCAGGCATGGCACGATCGTACGTTCAGCGCACGTCGTAGGCGGTCGTCGGCAGGTCGACCGCGGTGGCGCCGCAGTCCACGGTCAGCACCGCGCCGGTCACCGCCGAGGCCTCCGCGCTGGCCAGGAACGAGATCACCGCGGCCACCTCGTCCGGGCCGGCCGGCCTGCGCAGCGGCACGTGCTCGGTCGCGAGCGCGTACGCGGCATCCAGGTCCGCCAGCCCGCGCAGCGCCATCAGCGCGCCCATCTCCTCGTCGGCCATCGGCGTGCGCACCCAGCCAGGGCACACCGCGTTGACCCGGACGCCGTGCGGCCCGAAGTCACGCGCCATCGACCTGGCCAGGCCGATCAGGCCGTGCTTCGCGGTGACGTAGCCGACCGACTCGCCGGACGCGGCAAGCCCGGCGATGGACGAGACCACCACCACCGAGCCGCCGGCCGCGATCAGGTCAGGCAGGCATTCGCGCGCGCTGACCAGGCAGGTCGAGAGGTTCACCCGCAGCGCGTCCGCCCAGCCGCCGTCGCTCACGTCGGCCGCGGTGCCGCCGCCTCCGCCGCCCGCGTTCGCCACCAGGATGTGCACCTGGCCGAACGTGTCGCGCGCGGCGGCCACCACGCGAGCCATGTCCGCGGCGCTGGCCGCGTCCGCGGCCACCGCGATCGCCCGGTC
>JASHQL010000579.1 GCA_030039155.1 Streptosporangiaceae bacterium
GACAAGGAGGCGCTGGTCCGCGCCGTCGTTGCCTATCGTGAGCAGACCGTGGTCGGCGAGATCCATGAGCCCGCGATGGCTGCCATCGACGGCATCGACGGCCTGCGCGCCTGGCGGGACATGATCGTCTCGATCCAGCGCAGGGCTGACTGCAAGGGCGGGTGCCCGCTCGGCTCGCTCGGCAGCGAACTTGCCGAGCTCGACCACGCTGTTCGCCGTGACGTCGCCGCCGGGTATGCCAGGTGGGAGACCGCGATCTCGGCGTGCCTGACCGGCATGCGCGATCGCGGTCAGCTCAGCGAGGCCGCCGACCCCGGCGAGCTGGCCACCGCGGTCCTCGCCGCGCTCCAGGGCGGGCTGCTGCTCGCGAAGGTCGAGCGGGACGTGCGGCCGCTGGCCACGGCGCTGGACGTGATGATCTCGCTGATTGCGTCGCTCGCTCCGGCGCGCCCCGGCGAGCGCACAGCCGAGCCGCGCTAGCCTCCGCAGCCCGCGGCCTCCCGCGGGCTCCGAACCAGCACCAGAACCTGGCTGGCTACCTGGTCATCGCCGCCGCGGTGGTCAAGGTGTCGGGGCTGGCCGGCTAACGGCGGCTGGCGAGGAAGCCGTGGATCCCGTCGGAGCCTTCGTCTGCGACGAAGGCTCCGGTCACCGTCAGCAGCACCTCATCGGCATGGCCGATGCACGCCCATACCGTGGCGCCGGCCGAGTCAGCGAGCCGTACTTCAGCGGCTTGCGGGCACGGCTGTCCCTGCGGGTCGGTCACCTGGCAGGTCGACGGGGCGCCGCCGCTGGCCGCCACGGCGGTAGCTGCCTCCCGCAGCAGCGAGAACCTCGATTCCTGGTCTTCGCCGCCGGCGGGCTGGGCTGCGGTCCGCTCGCGCTGGCCGAGCAGGATCGTGTTGCCGTCAGGGTCGATGATCCTGGCCTCGCCGCCGAGCGCGTGCGGGGCGTGGCCGAGCCTGGTGACCTCGATGCCGGCTGATTCAAGCCGCCGCAGCGCGGCGTTCAGGTCGTCGTAGAAGAAGTAAAACAGCAGCGGCAGCCGCGGCAGCTCGAACGCCGGCTGTGCGGTGGCGAGCAAGATGAGGTACTGGCCGTGCGACAGCACGACCCATGCCGACGTCTCTGCCTCGCCGGCCGAATGCTGGCGGAAGCCGAGCAGCTCGAAGAACGACCGCGCGGTGTCGATGTTGCGCACGTATGCCACCGAGACCATTGACTTCAGCACGGGCGGCATGACCGACAACATACGCCCCTTCGCCGGCCCGGCCGCCTGGTCACCGATACCGCCAGGCTGCCTGGCCCGGCCGTCGAGCCCGCCCAGGCTGCCTGGCCCGGCCGTCGAGCCCGCCCGGGCCGGACCAGCCTGGGCTAGGTCACCGCGGCCGGCAGCGGGTCACTCTCGCGCAAGTCAACCCGGTCGGCCGGCAGCGTCAGCGTGACCCGCAGCCCGTGCGGGTGGTTGAGCGCGGCCTCGGCGGTGCCGTCGTGCGCGGCCGCGACGACAGCGGCGATGGCCAGCCCGAGCCCGGAACCCGTCCGGAAGGACGGGGCCGGCCCGCGATAGAACCGGTCGAAGATCTTGGGCAGCTGATCGGCAGGAACGCCAGGCCCGTCGTCACTGACCTGCAACGTCACCGCAGTGCCGGCGGCGGCCGCGGTGATGGTCGCGGTGGTGCCTTCCGGGGTGTGCGCGGTCACGTTGGTCAGCAGGTTGCTGACCGCACGCCGCAGCAGCTCCTCGTCGCCGGTGATCAGCAGGCCGTCGGCCACGTCTGCCTGCCAGGTCCGCCACGGATCGGCGGTCATCGCCCGCCTGGCGGCGTCGGTGACCAGCGCGGTCAGGTCAACCTGCCGGTGCTCACGCTCCGGGTACTGGTCCAGCCGGGCCAGCCTGAGCATGCCGTCCACCAGCGTGCTCATCCGCTGCGCCTCGGCGGTGATCCGGTGCATGGCCTCGTCCACCTGCTCCCGGTACTGCAGCACTCCCTGCTGGTACAGCTCCGCGTTCGCGCGCAGGCTGGCCAGCGGGGTGCGCAGCTCATGGCTCGCGTCGGCGAAGAACCGCCTGCTCGCCTCCTGGCTCGACTCGCGCTCGGCGATGAAGTCGTGGATCCTGGCCAGCATCCCGTTCAGCGCGACGCCGAGCCTGCCGACCTCGGTGCTCGGGTCGCCAGCGTCGACCTGGCTGGCCAGGTCGCCAGCGGTGATCTTGTCTGCCTGTGCGGCCATTGCCTCGACCGGGCGCAGGCCTCGGCGCATGACCCAGAACGTGCCAGCGGCGGCAAGCAGGCCGGCGCACGCCGAGCCGATGATCATGATGAGGCCGACCCGGTTCACCGTGTTGTCAAGGTCGGTCAGGCTGGTGGTGGCATAGACGATGCCGCCGTTCCTGAACGACTCGGCCATCAGCAGCAGCCTGTTGCGGCCGTTGCTGCTCAGCACGGTGACGGCCTGCCGGGTCCTGGCCAGCGCGGCCAGATCGGACGGCAGCCGCGGCACCAGGTCCTGGTTGCCGCCGACCAGCACGGCCGGCCGGCTGCGATCGCTGCTGGCGACGTAGAACCTGCCGAGCGCACCTGGCAGCACGGCGAACGGGCCGACGATGTGCCCGCGCACTCCGCTGCTTGCCTGCCTCGGCACCGGCCGGTCCGCCTGCGGCTTGCGGGCTCGCGCCGAGCCGGCTGGCAGTGATTCCACCCGGTACTCGCCGAGCACGTTGGTGAGCTGCGTGTCGGTCTGATGCAGCAGGTACCCGCGCAGCGCGGTCACCGCGGCAAGGTCGAACCCGGCCAGCGCGAGCAGCGTGACCGCCAGCACGCCGGTGAGCACCCTGCTCCGCAGCCTGGACGGCCAGCGGAGCCAGGACGGCCAGCGGAGCCAGGACGGCCAGCGCAGCCACGAGGGCAGGCGCATTCCCGGGTCCGCCATCGTGCCTCCTCTCCCGATCATCCGACCAGCCGACCGCGCCAGCCAGGTGGGAGTATCGCGTGAGTTCGGTGTGAAGCGGCTCCCGCCAGCGGTTCACACAGAACTCACATGTCATCCGCGCGGTCCTGTGATCGGCACCGACCATGATGATGCCCGGACTCCTCAGCTACCGAACGGAACAGGCTGCGCACGGAATGGCCGATCACAGTCAGCACGCCAGCCGGCGGACGGCGGCGCGGCGCGCCAGCCAGCCGCCATTGCTGGCATTGCTGGCACTGCTGGCCGCCGTGCTGCTTGCCGCCTGCGGCTCGGCCGGCGCCACGTCACCGCCGTCGGCGCAGACGCTGGCCCAGATGATCGACAAGTACGCGGCCTGCATGCGCCACCACGGCCTGCCTGACTTCTACCCGCAGCAGCAGTCAGGCAGCGGCCAGCCGTCGGCAGAGTCGGTGTACATCGGCGACGGGATGGTCGTGACCGGCGTCGACCCGACCTCATCGACCTTCCAGCGCGCCAACAGCGCCTGCCAGCACCTGCTGCCGCAGCGCACCCCGCCGTCGGCCGCGGAACTGCGCATGCAGCTCAAGGCCGCGCTCAAGGCGGTGGACTGCCTGCACACGCACGGCTTCCCGAACTTCCCTGACCCGTCGATTCACGACGGGGCGGTTGGCTGGCAGGTGCCGGGCAACTTCGACGGGAACTCGCCGCAGTTCACTGCCGCGAGGAAGGTTTGCGGCAAGATCATCCCGCCGTTCGGGCAGGCGCCGTGATCAGCGCACCCGCCGCGGCCACGGCGGAAAACCCGATGGACGGGAACGTCAGCAGCCGCCCGGTCAGGCACCACTCGCGGCGCGGCTGGCTCGCGCTTGGCGTGGCCTGCGCCGCCCTGCTGCTGGTCGCCGGATGCAGCGGCGGCGGGAAGCACAAGGCCAGCGCGAACAACAGCACCGGCCAGATAAGCGTGCAGCAGCTCGACAAGTACGCGTCCTGCATGCGGCACAACGGCGTGCCGAGCTTCTACTTCGAGCCGCCTGGCAGCACCCCGCCGTCAACCGAACCGGTGCTGGGCCTGCAAGGATATTTCGTGCCAGGCGTCGGCCCGGATACGCCGAACCTGTCGAGCGCGATGAAGGCGTGCAAGGGCGTGGACCCGTTCGGGACGCCGCCGAAGACGACCCGCCAGCAGTTCGACAACGCGCTGCGGTTCGCGCAGTGCATGCGCGCGCACGGATTCCCGACCTACCCGGACCCCACTGAGCAGGACGGGCACCTGCTGATGCAGCCGCTGCCGAGCAGCATCGACCAGAACTCGCCGCAGTTCCAGGCCGCACAGAACAAGTGCAGCTCGTGAAACTCGTGCGGGTGCTGAAGCGTGCTTCGTAGGTAACTCATTGATGAAAGGTGGCAGATCCATGAGCAGCATGCAGGCTCGGGATGACCGGGGGGGTCAGGGAGGGTCGTCCCCGCCGGGCGGCACCGAGGCCGCCGACCCGGCTTCGTCGCGAGCAGCAGCAGGCGGCGCCTCGCCGATAGCGCCCGGTTACGCCAACGGGCATGGCGGCGGCGGCCGCGGCGGCCGCAACGGCTGGATCGCCGCCGGGCTGGTCCTGGTCGTGGCGGCCGCGGTCGGCGGTGCCGCCGCCGCCGGGCTGTTCAGCAGCTCTGCCGGCAACAGCGGCGGCTCCGCTGCCAGCGGGTACGCCACCTCCACCCGCGCAGTGACCAGGCAGTCGCTGACCTCGCAGACCGAGGAGGATGCCACGCTCGGCGACGCAGGCACCTGGACGGTGACCGTGCCGCAGTCCAGTTCGTCTGGTTCGTCCGGCGGCTCATCGGGCGGCGGCTCGTCGTCATCGGGCACGCTGACCTGGCTGCCCCAGGTCGGCTGGACGGTCAAGCAGGGCCAGGCAATCTACAAGGTCAGCGGCAGCCCGGTGGTGCTGCTGTACGGCAAGGTGCCCGCTTACCGCGACCTGTCCGAGGGCCTGACCGGCCCGGACGTCACCGAGCTGAACGCGGACCTGGTCAAGCTCGGGTACCTGACGGCCTCCTCGCTCGGCCCGCGGTCCGGCTGGGACTCCTACAGCGCGGAGACCGCATACGGGGTCGAGCAGTTCCAGCTGCACTACGGCATGACCGAGACCGGCACGCTGTCGCTGGGCGAGGCGGTGTTCCTGCCCGGCCAGGCGCTGATCACCGGCTACGGCACCGGGGTCAGCGTCGGCGGGCCGGCCACGCCGGGCGCCGCGGTGCTGACCGCATCGTCGACGACTCCGGTGGTCTCCATCCCGCTCGACCCTGGCCTGCAGGGCACGGTCAAGGTCGGTGACGCGGTGAGCATCACGCTGCCGGACGGGAACATCACGCCGGGCGTCATCTCTCAGGTGCAGCGCGTCGCCACCTCGTCCTCGTCGAGCTCCTCGGACCAGAACGAGAACCAGGGCGGGTCGAACGGCTCGTCGTCTGGCGCCACGATCACCGTGCTGGCCACGCTCACCCACCCGAGCGCGGCCGGCATCCTGAACCAGGCCCCGGTGACGGTGACGATCACCACCGGCAGCGTGTCCAACGCGATCGTGGTCCCGGTGGACGCGCTGCTGGCCGAGCCAGGCGGCAAGTTCGCCGTCGAGGTGGTGTCCGGCTCGCAGCACCACCTGGTGACCGTCGTGCCCGGCCTGTTCGACGACGCGGCCGGGCTGGTCCAGGTGACCGGCAGGCTGACGCCTGGCCAGCGCGTGGTGGTGCCCGGCATATGAGCGCCGGTACCGTCACGGTGAGCGCGGCGGGCCTGGCCGAGTCGGCCAGCCCGGTGCTCGAGCTGACCGAGGTGACCAAGGTCTATCCGGGCACCCCGCCGGTGCACGCGCTGCGCGACGTGTCAGTTCGGGTGCAGGCCGGCGAGCTGGTGGCGATCCTTGGCCCGTCCGGCTCCGGCAAGACCACCTTGCTGCACCTGGCCGGCACGCTGGACCGGGCCACCTCCGGTCAGGTGCTGGTGACCGGCCTCGACGTCGCCAGGCTGTCGGACCGCCAGCTGGCCGGGCTGCGCGCGTCCTCCGTCGGGTTCGTGTTCCAGCAGTTCTTCCTCGCCGAGCACGAGACCGTGCTCGACAACGTCGCCGACGCGATGCTGTACGCCGGCGTCAGCCAGGCCACCAGGCGGGCGATAGCCGCCGAGGCGCTGGCCAGGGTGCGGCTCGGCCACAAGCTGACGGCCAGGCCGACCCAGCTGTCCGGCGGCGAGCGGCAGCGGGTCGCGATCGCCCGCGCGGTGGCCGGCTCGCCGGCCATCGTGCTGGCCGACGAGCCCACCGGCAACCTGGACCAGCACACCGGCGCCGCCATCCTGGACCTGCTCGAGGAGCTGAATCGGCTTGGCACCACGATCGTGGTCGTCACCCACGACCAGGCGGTGGCCGGCCGGATGCGCCGTGAGGTCAGGATGCTGGACGGCCGGATCGTGTCCGACGCCGCCAGCCAGCCAGCGCCGAGCGCGGCGGCGGCGGCTGCTGCGGCCAGCCCTGTCGCACCACATCCCTGGGACGGAGAGCCGAGATGATCGCGATCAGCCCGCAGTCGCGATCGGCTGCCGCCCGGCTGCGGCCCGCCGACCTGGCCAGGCTCGCCGCCGTCGGGCTGCGCACCCGCAAGCTGCGCGCCGCCCTGTCCGCCCTCGGCATCGCGATCGGCGTCGGCGCGATCGTCGCGGTGCTCGGGCTTTCGTCGTCCAGCGCTGCCGGGCTGAACGCCGAGATCGCGGCGCTTGGCACGAACCTGCTCACGGTGCAGGCCGGGCAGAGCTTCACCGGCGCCACCGCCGAATTGCCGCTGGCAGCCCCAGGGATGATCGCCAGGCTGCCCGGCGTGTACGAGGTGCAGACCACGGCGCAGACCAGCGTCAACGTGTACCGGTCGCCGGTAATCCCGTCGGTAAACACCAACGCGCTCACCGTCGACGCCTCGACGCTGAACCTGCCCGCAGCCTCCGGCACCAGCGTGGCCCAGGGCGAGTACCTGAACGCGGCCACCGCGAACGAGCCGGACTGCGTGCTCGGCGCCGCCGCCGCCCAGCTGCTCGGCATCGACAAGATCTTCCCTGGCGAGCGGGTCTGGGCCGGCAACACCTGGCTGTATGTGGTCGGGATACTCAAGCCTGACGTGCTGTCCCCCGACGTGGACTCGTCGGTGCTGGTCGGCTACCCGTTCGCGGACAAGTACCTGGGCCTGAACGGCTACCCGACCACCATCTACGTCAAGGCGGTGGACAGCCAGGTGAACCGGGTCTACAACCTGCTTGCCGCGCAGTCCAACCCGGAGAACCCGTCCGAGGTTGACGTCTCCCAGCCCTCGTCGGCGCTGGTCGCGCAGGCCGACGCGAAGAGCGCGTTCAACACGCTGTTCCTCGGCCTGGGCGCGGTGGCGCTGCTGGTCGGCGCGATCGGAGTGGCCAACATCATGGTCATCTCGGTGCTCGAGCGCCGGTCCGAGATCGGCCTGCGCCGCGCCCTCGGCGCGACCAGGGCGCACATCCGCATCCAGTTCCTGTCCGAAGCCATCCTGCTCGCGGTGATCGGCGGCGCGGCCGGGGTGCTGGCCGGATCGCTGGCCACCGCGATCTACGCGCACGGCCGCGGCTGGCAGACCGTCATCCCTGCCCAGGCCTGGGCGGGCGGCATCGCCGCGGCGCTGGTCATCGGCGCGATCGCCGGACTCTGGCCGGCCTTGCGGGCGGCCAGGATGTCGCCGACCCAGGCCCTGTGGACGATCTGACCGGCGTCAGGATCGCGGTGCCGTCGGGTAACCTGCTCCGCTGTGGGTGATCAACAGCGTTATGACCTGGCTGTGGTGGGCGCGGGGATCGTCGGCCTCGCGGTCGCGCGCGAGTACCTGCGGCGCAGGCCTGGCGCCAGCCTGATCGTGATCGACAAGGAGCAGACTGTCGGGTTCCACCAGACCGGCCACAACTCCGGCGTGATCCACAGCGGGGTCTACTACAAGCCAGGGTCGCTCAAGGCCAGGCTGTGCGTGCAGGGCGCCAGGCTGATGTACCAGTTCTGCGACGAGCACGGGATCAAGACCGAGCGCTGCGGCAAGCTCATCGTCGCGATCCGGCAGGACGAGCTGCCCAGGCTCGCCGACCTTGAGTCCCGCGGGCACGCCAACGGCGTGCCCGGCCTGCGCAGGGTGCCGTCCGCCGAGATCGGCGAGATCGAGCCCGACTGCAAGGGCCTGGCCGCGTTGCACTCGCCGGCCACCGGGATCACCGACTACGGCGCGGTGGCCAGGGCGCTCGAGCAGGAACTGCGCGATCAGGGGGTGGCGTTCTCGCTCGGCTGCCAGGTCACCGGGATCGGCCGCGAGCACGGCGTGACCACGCTCAGGCACGCAGCGGGGGAGTACCGGGCAAACTGGGCCATCGTCTGCGCCGGGCTGTGGTCTGACCGGCTCGCGGTCACCGCCGGCGCCGCTGCCGACCCGCGCATCGTGCCGTTCCGCGGCGCCTACCTGCGGCTGGCCGACGGCCAGCGGCAGGTCGTGCGCGGCATGGTGTATCCGGTACCAGACCCGGAGCTGCCGTTCCTCGGCGTGCACGTGACCAGGCATGTCGACGGCGGCGTCATGCTCGGGCCGACGGCGATGCTGGTCGGGGCGCGAGACGCCTACAGTGCCTGGCGGATGCGCGGGGCGGACCTGCGCAGCACCGCCGGCTGGCCGGGCACCTGGCGGGTGGCGCGCAGCTTCTGGCGCACCGGGATCAGCGAGCTGCGGATGGCGGCGAGCAGGAAGGCGTTCGTCAGGGCCTGCTCACAATACGTGCCGGCGATCGAGGGCATGCGGCTCGACCGGCACGCTGCCTACGGCGTGCGCGCGCAGGCGGTGGGCCGCAACGGCCAGCTGCTCGACGACTTCGCGATCTCCGCGACGCCGGGCGCCACGCACGTGCGGAACGCGCCGTCGCCCGCCGCCACCTCGTCGCTCGCGCTGGCCGGCGAGCTCGTCGACCGGTTCGAGCAGCAGCAAGCTGATTAAGCTCGCGATTGTGGACCAGGTAACCGCGGACGCCACCGCTTCCGGCCAGCAGGTGGCGCAGCAGTTGCTCGAGCACGGCTACGTGGTCGTGCCGGGGATGATGCCGGAAGCCGACCTGGCGGCCGCCAGGGCAGACCTGGCCAGCGTGCTTGCCGCCACGCCGGCCGGCCGGAACCTGTTCGAGGGTTTCGGCACCCAGCGGGTGTATGCGCTGTTCGCCAAGACCAGGACCTTCGACCGGGCGGCCGTGCATCCGCTGCTGCTCGAGGTCATGGACATCGTGCTGCAGCACTACCAGCTCAGCGCGCCGGTCGGGATCAGGATCGGCCCTGGGGAGCAGGCGCAGATCCTGCACAGGGACGACGCGATCTACCCGCTGCCTGAGCCGCACCCGCCGGTGGTGGTCAACACCATGTGGCCGCTTGATCCGTTCACCCTGCGCAATGGCGCTACCAGGTTCATTCCCGGCAGCCACGGCTGGCCGCCCGGCCGCCGGCCGACCGAGCAGGACGAGGTGGTGACGGCGCAGCTCGAACCCGGATCCGCGATGTTCTACCTGGGCAGCCTGTGGCACGGCGGCGGCGCCAACCAGACCGGGACGCCGCGGCTCGGCGTCATCCTCGAGTACGCCGCAGGCTGGCTCCGCCCGCAGGAGAACCACTGTCTCGCGGTGCCCGCGGAGATCGTCCGCGGCCTGCCGGAACGGCTGCAGGAATTGCTCGGCTACAACATCTACCCGCCGTTCGTCGGCTACGTCGACGGCCGCCATCCGCGCCGGGTCCTCGGCAGCTAGCGGCGCGGGCCGAACAGTGACCTGGCCTCGCACGTAGGGTGGACGACATGCGGGCCTGGGTTGTGGATCAACCGGGACCGGTGTCTGGCGGCGGCACCAGCCCGCTGCGGCTGATCGAGCGGGCCAGCCCGGAGCCGGCCGCTGGCCAGCTGCTGATCAAGGTGCTGGCCTGCGGTGTCTGCCGGACCGACCTGCACCTGGCCGAGGGTGACCTGCCGCCGCGGCGGCGCCAGGTCACGCCGGGCCATGAGGTCGTCGGTGACGTCGTCACCGCTGGCGAGGGTGTCACCGGGTTCGCCGCCGGCGACCGGGTCGGCGTTGCCTGGCTCGCCGGGACCGACGGCACCTGCCGGTACTGCCTGCGCGGCAGCGAGAACCTGTGCCCGGCGTCGGTGTACACCGGCTGGGACATCGACGGCGGCTACGCCGGGTACCTGGTCGCCTCGGCCGGCTATGTGCACCGGCTGCCTGCCGGGCTGTCCGACGAGCAGGCCGCGCCGCTGCTGTGCGCTGGCATCATCGGGTACCGCGCGCTGGTCAGGGCCGCGCTGCCGGCGGCCGGCGCGCTCGGCATCTGGGGCTTCGGCGGCTCGGCGCACCTGACCGCGCAGCTCGCCGTCGCCCAGGGCGCCGCGGTGCACGTGTTCACCAGGTCAGCGGCGGCGCAGCGGCTGGCGCGCGAGCTTGGTGCGGCCTCCGTGCAGGGCTCGCTCGACCCGGCACCGGAGCCGCTCGACTCGGCGATCCTGTTCGCGCCGGCCGGTGACCTGGTACCGGTCGCGCTGCGTGCGCTTGCGCCGGGCGGCACGCTGGCGGTGGCCGGGATCTACCTGAGCCAGATCCCCGCGCTTGACTACGAGCGCGACCTGTTCGGCGAGCGCGAGGTGCGCAGCGTCACCGCGAACACCAGGCAGGACGCGACCGAGTTCCTGAGCCTCGCGCACCGGCTCGGCGTCCGCGCCACGGTGCAGCGCTACCCGTTCGACCGGGCCGATCAGGCGCTGGCCGACCTCGCCGACGGCAAGATCACCGGCGCCGCGGTGCTGATGATGTAGCGCGCGAGACGAGCCACCGGTCCTTCGTTCCCTGCCGAAATCCGGCCAGCCAGGGCGGGATCGCGCTGGCACCGGCCCTGGCCTGCGGTTCCGGCTTGTCCGCCGGTGGGCGAAGTTTGCCGCGCCTTTCCCCAGGGGAAGATCTCGTTCGGTAATCGGCACGATACGCCTGGTAATCGCGTAGGCCGCTGGCTCTGGCGCCGCCCCGCGGGTGCGCAGAGCGAGAGCCGGGACTTGGTCGCGATGATCAAGCGTTCCGAACCTCCTCGTGCCGCCGCATGGCCGTTCTTCGGCTTCGCGGAGCCCATTCGGGCGACGCGCCGCGGTCCATGCGAGAGCTGTTCAGCGCACCTGTACTCGCCAGTGCCTGGCGCGAGCATGCGCACGGCACTGCGGCGCGTGATGGTCACGCGGCTCGAGACGAGGAGGAAGTTTCCAATGAGGATCGGCCTGATTGCCCCGCCTTGGGTACCGGTACCACCACCGGCATACGGCGGGACCGAGGTCGTCATCGATAACCTCGCCAGGGGGCTGCAGGAGCTGGGCCACGAGGTGCGGCTGTTCACCGTGGGTGAGTCAGCCTGCCCGGTGCCGAAGGATTTCCAATATCCCAAGGCAGTCGCCCCGATCGGGACCACGGTGCAGGAGGCATCGCACACGCTGGCGGCCTACGAGTCGCTCGCTGACATGGACCTGATCCACGACCACACGATCATGGGCCCGCTGGTCGCGGGCATGAAGGGGATACGCAGGCCGCCGGTCGTGCTCACCAATCACGGGCCGTTCACCGATGAGACGCGGCCGATCTTCGCGCAGATGGCGCGGCACGCGTCGATCATCTCGATCTCGCATTCGCAGGCACGCACGGCCGGCGCCGTGCCGGTGGCCGAGGTGATCCACCACGGCATCGACCTGGACGTGCACTCGCCGGGCCCCGGCGGCGGCGACTACCTGATGTTCGTCGGCCGGATGTGCGTGGACAAGGGCGTGCATCACGCCGTGCGGATCGCCAAGAAGGCGGGCTGGCGGCTGGTGCTGGCGACCAAGATGCGCGAGCAGGCCGAGCTCGACTATTTCAACGACGAGGTACGCCCGCTGATGGACGCCGGCGACGAGATGCCGGCCGAGATGGCACTCGGCGAGCGGCTCTCGCTGCTGCGCGGCGCCAGGGCGCTGCTCAACCCGATCACCTGGCGGGAGCCGTTTGGCCTGGTGATGGCCGAGGCGCTGGCATCTGCGACGCCGGTTCTTGCCTTCCCCAACGGCGCGGCTCCGGAGATCATTGATCCAGGCAGGACAGGATTCCTGTGCCGCGACGAGGAGGAGATGATCAGCGCCGTTGACCGGGTGGCGGAAATCGATCGCCGGCAGTGCCGGAGGGCCGCAGAGCAGCGCTTCTCGCTGCAGCGGATGGCCCGCGACCACGAGCGGTTCTACCGCCGGGTGCTCGAGCGGGAGAACGGCTTCATGCGCCGCATCCCGGCCGCGGGCAAGCGGCTCATCAGCGCCTAGCCGCGGGCTGCGCGCCGCCGTCGGCACCGGCATCACCGGTCACTCGCTGGCTGCCGCCCGATGAGCGTGACGACGCCCTGGGCCGACGGTGACCCGCCGCCGGGCCAGGGCGGCGCGTGCACGCCGGTCACGCTGATCGAGGGATCGACGTTCTGCATCAGCGAGGCCGGCGGCGACATCCTGCCGGGCCGGCCGCAGGGCCTGTTCGTGCGCGACACCAGGATGCTGTCGCGCTGGGAGCTGACGGTTGACGGGCTGCCGCCGCAGCCGCTCACCGTGCAGCAGGACCAGCCGTACGCCGCGACGTTCCTCGGCCGGATGCCGCCGCGGGGCGGCAAGGCAGACAGCACGGTGCTGGTGGTCAGGCGCAGGTACGTCGGCGACGGCATGCGCGAGGACGTCACGATCAGGAACACCGCCAGCCAGCCGAGGCGGTGCGCGCTGATGCTCACCGCGGAAGCCGACTTCGCCGACCTGTTCGAGGTCAAGGGCCGGGCCAAGCCGCGGGCCGCGGCCACCACCAGCAGCGCCGACGCCGCGCTGGTGATCAGCAGCGGCCGCCGGGAGCGGCGGCAGGAGCTGCAGATCACCGGGGACGAGAACCCGGCCATCTCCGACGGCACGTTGCGCTGGTCGCTGTCGGTGCCTGGGCACGCCGAGCGCACGGTCAGCGTCGAGGTGGTGCCGGTCGACGACGGCACCCCGATGACGCTGCGCTACCCGCGCGGCCAGGCCATCGAGCAGACCAAGCCCGCGCGCAGGCTGCGCAAGTGGCTGCGCAGCGGGCCGCAGATCAGGACGCCTGACCGCAACCTGGCCGAGGTGCTCGACCGCAGCGTGGAGGATCTCGGCGCGCTGCGCATCTTCGACCCGGAGCATCCCAGGTGGCCGGTGGTGGCGGCCGGCGCGCCCTGGTTCATGGCGCTGTTCGGGCGTGACTCGCTGCTGACCGCGGCCATGCTGCTGCCCTGGGATCCCGGCCTCGCCTCGGGCACGCTGCGCACGCTGGCCGCCTGGCAGGGCGCGGACGTCGACCCTGCGTCAGAGGAGGAGCCAGGCAAGATCCTGCACGAGGTCAGGTTCGGCCCGGCCGCCTCGTTCGCGCTCGGCGGCCGCAGCGCCTACTACGGCAGCGTCGACGCGACCCCGCTGTTCGTGATGCTGCTCGGCGACCTGCACCGCTGGGGCGGCAAGGACCCGGTCATCGCCGGCCTGCTGCCGCACGCTGACCGCGCGCTTGACTGGATCGAGAGCTACGGCGACGCGGACGGCGACGGCTTCATCGAGTACTGCAGGAAGACCAGCCGCGGGCTGGCCAACCAGGGCTGGAAGGACTCCTGGGACGGCATCGACTTCGCCGACGGGACGATCGCCGAGCCGCCGATCGCGCTGGCCGAGGTGCAGGGCTACGCCTACGCGGCGTACCGGGCCAGGGCACAGCTCGCCAGGTACTTCGGCGATGACTCGGCGGCGTCGCTGTGGCGGAAGAAGGCCAAGCAGCTCAAGCGGAACTTCAACGAGCAGTTCTGGCTGCCGGACCGTGGCTGGTTCGCGGTCGGCCTGGACGCCGACAAGCAGCCGATCGACTCGCTCACCTCGAACATCGGGCACTGCCTGTGGACCGGCATCGCGGACAAGGACAAGGCGGCCTCGGTGGCCAGGCACCTGCTGTCCGAGCAGATGTTCAGCGGCTGGGGGATCAGGACGCTGGCCACCTCGATGGCCGCGTTCAACCCGATGAGCTACCACAACGGCTCGGTCTGGCCGCACGACAACGCGCTGTGCGCGGCCGGGCTGATGCGGTACGGATTCGTCGAGCACGCGCAGCGGGTGACCGATGCGGTCATCGACGCCGCCGCGCACTTCGGCTACCGGCTGCCAGAGCTGTACTGCGGGTTCGCCAGGGACGAGTTCAGCGCCCCGGTGCCGTACCCGACCTCGTGCTCGCCGCAGGCCTGGGCGGCAGCCGCGCCGTTGCAGCTGCTGCACAGCATCCTGCGGTTCACCCCGGACTTCGGCAGCGGGCAGATCTGGTGCTCGCCCGCGGTGCCGACGCGATACCTGCCGCTGCGGGTCGGCGGGTTGCGCGTCGGCAAGTCCAGGCTGGTCGTCGAGGTCGGGCACGGCGAGTGGGAGCTGACCGGCGTGGAGCCGGTCAGCGTCCAGGTCATCCCGCGTCCGGCGAGCTCCAGCTAGCGAGCTGGAGCTCGCCCGACCTGCTCAGCGCGGGTGGTAGATCTTGCCGTCGTACCGGTTGCCGTAGACCCGCGGCGAGCGGGCAGCCGCGTACGAGAACAGGTCGATCGGCCGCACCCAGGCCGGCGGCGGCGGGTTGGGCAGCGAGCTGGTCTTGTCACGCGGCGCGTAGCCGCTTCCGCTGATCTGGTTGTGGCAGATCACGTCCAGGTCGCCGGAGTCGCTGATGCCGGCCTGGTCGCCGATCGCGCCGTACTTGGTCGTGACCAGCCCGCTGATGTTGGCGTCGGCTGACGGGCTGCCGCCTGGGTAGCCGTGCGTGTTGCGTATGGTGTTGCCGCAGGCCTGGTCCCTGGTCGGGGTGGTCGCCGACTTGGTGCAGGCCGGGTTCACGTTGAACAGCGCGATGCCGATGTCGTTGTTGGTCAGCGTGTTGCCGGTGAGGCTGGCCCGCTTGACCAGCGGCGACCCGGTGCCGATGCCGCAGGCTGAGCCGCCGCCGCCGACCACCAGGATGCCGGTGGATGAGGCGTCGCCGGTGCCGGTGTAGTTGTTGCCGCCGATCACGCTGCCGGTGACCGTGCCGGTGGCGCCGAACGAGATCTGGATGCCGTTCTGCGCGATCTGGTCCGTCGGCCCGTCGCCGGTCACCGTGACGTCGGAGATCTTCGCGGTCGACTTGGCGCCGTCGATCGTGATGCCGTTCTTCTGGTAGGTCTCGATCGTGTCGTTGCTGAGCGTGGCGTGCCCGACCTGGCCGGTCGGCGCGAAGCCCGCCTGCACGCCGACCCCGCCCTGGCAGCCGTTCAGCGGGAACGCGCCGATCTGCGCCACCACGGAGTCGGTCAGCGACAGGCTCGCGCCGCCCTCGACGAGGATCCCGTACAGGCTGTCGTAGCAGACGCTGTTCGGCCAGTTGCCCTGGACCGTGACCTGGCTGATCGAGACGTGCACGCCGCTGGTGTTGACGCCACCGGCCTTCGCCGCGCAGATCTCCACCACCGACTGCGGGACCTGGGTGCTGGTCGCCGCGTCCTTGGCCTGGCAGTTGGTCGTGGACAGCCCGGTGCCCTGGTCGTCGCCGACCGAGGCCGGCAGCTCGATGGTGACCGGGCCGCGGCGCGCCCGGACCGGCGCCCTGGTCAGGTCCATGCTCGCGGTGATCGTGACCTGCTCGGAATAGCTGCCAGGGCAGATCTCGATCACCGGCAGGCCCGCCGCGGATGCCGACTCCGCGGCACTGACCGCCGACTGGATGGTCGAATAGCCGGCCGTGCCGCAGCTTGTGTCCTGCCCGTCGGCGGTGCCGGTCGGCGCCACCCAGTACTTCGGGCCGGCCGCCGCCGCGCTGGCTGCCGTGGCCGGCAGCACCACGGCAGCCGCCGCCAGGCCGACGGCAAGACAGCACAGCGCCCGCCGCACGCGCCCCGGCAGCCCGCGGCCTGGCATCCGGAGCCTGCCGTTCCTCCATTGTTGGTCTGCAGATACTCGCACGGTCTCTCCCCGAACCTCGAGTTGCACTGGTCGTGATGAAACGGTCGCAATACGTCATCGGATACCGGCGCGGCAAAACTGCACGCGCATCCGGATTCATCTTGCGGTAGTGAGACGCGCACGGTTTGTCGCCGGATTACATCGGGACACGATGTTTCAGTGAAATTTCACTGCCGCCGGAAAGGCGCGGGAATGGTGGCTTGCGACCCGGTCGGCGTTGGCTGCTTCGGCTGGGTCAATCGGCAGCGCTGACCGGTTGCCCGGCTTCGTCGCGGACGAGCAGGAACCGGATTGCCGTCACCCGCGACGCGAAGCTGGGCGGCGGCCCGGTCTGGTCGGTGCCGCTAGTCGTCCAGCTGCTCGATGAACAGCCGGGAGCCCGGCGGCGCGATCTTGCCGTAGTCCGCCGCGGTGGCCTGGCCCGCCGCCGAGCCGAACGCGGCGTCAAGCGCCGCCTGGTCGGCGAAGTACAGCTCGGCGCACCGGTAATAGGTCGCCTCCCCGCCGTCAAGTGCGGCCACGAACCTGCCGGTCTCCGCGCGCTCCAGGCCGGGAAGGGCGTGCACCAGCGGCAGGTGGGTGTCCAGGTAGTGCGCGTCGAACCCGGCCGGGTCGGCCGGCTGGGTGTAGAGGACCACGAGTTTGACCGTCATGTGCCAGGACGCTACCGGCACCGGCGGGGCCGGAACAGCGTCACAGCTCACCGGCCAGCTCGGAGGTCCACACCACGACCCTGGTCCGGTCGCCGCGGAACAGGTCGCGGGCGAACTCAAGCGGCTGGCCCGATTTGGCGTACGCGGTCCGCTCGACCAGCATGAGCGGCGCGCCCTCGTCCACCTCGAGCGCCTCGGCCTCGCGCACGCCGGCCACTACCGGCTCGAGCGACTCCCTGGCCCGGAACGGCCGCTGCCCGTACCGCTCTTCGAGCAGCTCGTACAGCGAGCCGTCGAGCCTGCAGTCGAGCAGGTCGGGGAACAGCGTCGCCGGGAACTGCGAGTGCTCCACCGCGATCGGCCGCCCGTCGGCCAGCCTGATCCGCCTGACGTCGTGCACCTGCGCGCCGTCGGCCAGCTTGAGCGCGGCCGCCGCTGCCGGGCTCGCCGGGATCTGCGCGGCGGTCAGCACCCTGGCCCCGGCCACCATGCCGTGCCTGCGCAGTTGCTCGGAGAACCCGGCCAGCGTGGTCAGGTCCTGCTCGAGCTTGGCCTGGGCGACGAAGGTGCCGCCGTTGCGGCCGACGGTCTTGGCGACCAGCCCGCGCTGGGTGAGCTCGCCGAGCGCATGCCGCAGCGTCATCCGGCTGACCCCGAGCCAGGCGGCGAGGTCGTGCTCGGTCGGCAGCCGGTCACCCGGCGCGAGCTGGCCGGCCGCGATCTCGTCGGCCAGCCAGGTCTCGATCTGCTCGTGCACGGTGGTGCCAGAGCCGCGCACCAGCTTGGGCGGACGCCGCGGGAACGGTACCCGGGCCGCGCCAGTCACCAGCCGCTGCATGCGCCCGGTTTCCTCCAGCCCAGCCATCGATCTCCGCCCTGCGGTCAGCCGCCAGCCCCGCCCGAGCCGGCGCGCCGCACCCCCCTCCGGCTCTCCTGACCGTAGTCAGTCAGCCCGAGCTGCGACGCGCCGGCCCACCTGCGGGGCCGTTAGGTAGCCGCCTCTGCCGCGACCGGCGGGTCATCTCCTTCCGGTGTGGCTACCGACGTGAACTGCTTGTTCCGGCCGACGAACAGGTAGTACAGCGCGCCGACCAGCAAGATGAAGACGAACACCGACCACAGCAGCGGGATCTTGTTCAGCCAGGCCATGTGGAAGTTCACCAGCTGCTGGCCGGCCACCACTGTCTGGTTCGGCTCCGGGTTGCTGGCGGCCCGCGGCCAGGCGAAGTTCACCAGCATCGCGCCGCCGTAAATCAGCCCGAGCACGTTGACGACCGGGCCCCAGCCTTTCAGCCTGAACGGCGCCGGGGTCTTCGGCCAGCCGCGCAGCCGCGCGGCGAGCACCGCGAGGTTGCCGAGGAAGTAGCTCAGGTAGATCATGCCGGTCGCGGCGATCGCGATCGTGGACGCGCCGGCGAACTGGAGGAACGGGATCGCCGAGATCACCGCGATCGTCACGCAGGTCCAGACCGGCGTGTGCAGGCTCGGCGACACCTTGGCCAGGTGCCTGGAGAACGGCAGCTGCTTGTCGCGGGCCATGCCGAAGCACAGCCTGATCGTCGCGGCCAGGATGGACAGGCAGCAGACGAAGATCGCCGCCGACACCACCAGCAGGTAGATGGTGGCGAACGGGTGCGAGAAGTTGGCCTCGATGATGTTCACCGGGCCCCAGGCGCCGCTCACCGCGGTGTGCAGGTTCGGGATCGCCACCAGCGTGCCGAGCAGGAACACTCCGCCGATGATGAACGCGCCGATCACCGAGAACAGCACGGCCTTGGGCGCGGCCCGGCGCGGGTCGCGGGTCTCCTCGGCCAGGGTGGACGCGGTGTCGAAGCCGTAGATCACGAACAGGCTCATGAACATCGCGGCAAGGAAGGTGTTCGCGCCGACGTGGATGCCGGCGCTGTCGGTCACCACGCCGAAGCCCTGGTGGTTGTGGAAGGCCATCAGCACCAGCGCGAACACGAACATGCCGAGGATCTCGAACAGCACGCCGGTGTTGTTGATGATCGCGACCAGCTTGACCCCGTAGATGTTCAGCACGGTGATCACCGCCAGCGTGATCAGCGCGACGACCAGCTCGGTGTGCAGGGTGAGCTGCAGCGAGTGCCAGCCGAGCCCCTCCATCGCCGGGATCAGCGCCAGCGGCAGGGTCGCCACCACGGCGGTCACGGTCAGGATGCCGGCGAACAGGTAGATCCAGCCGGTGAACCAGGAGTAGGTCCGCTTGGCCAGGTACTTGGTCCACTGGAAGACCGACCCGGCGATCGGGTAGTGGCTTGACACCTCGGCGAAGTTCAGCGCGATGATGAACTGGCCGAGCGCGACCACCGGCCAGGTCCAGATGAACACGCCGCCGATGGTGATCAGGCCCAGGTAGAACAGGGTGAAGATGCCGGTCGACGGCGAGATGTAGCTGAATGCGACGGCGAACGAGCTGAACGTGCCGAGCGATCGCTTGAGTTCTTGCTTGTAGCCGAATCTGCCCAGGTCGGCAGCGTCGCGGTCTTGGCCGCTCGCGACTTCTTCGGTTGCGCTCACGGGCCGGTCCTCCTCAGCCGATGGACCTTGGTTGACGCGTAGCGTAGGGGTCGGCGTGGCGAACTGTCCAGACCCTTTGCCGGTGTCTGTCCGGGAGTCCGGCCAGATTCCGGAAAACTCACGAGTTACGATCTAGACCTTTAGCCGCCAGAACCGTAGCCTGCGGTCAGCGTGATGACATGTGAGGCAGCGTCAAGGGGAGTCACGGCAGATGTTGACTGCGCCGGTGCCGGCCGATGTGCTCGCCGTCATTGAGCAGTCATCCAGCCTGCGCGGCGAGCCGCGGCAGGTCACCGAGCTGCCCGGCGGCCTGACCAACCGGAACTACAAGGTGACCACGCCGGCCGGCGCGTTCGTGGCCAGGCTGTGGGCGCCGGGCGGCGAACTGCTGGCGATCGACCGCGAGCACGAGTACCGCAACTCGGTCACGGCGGCCAGCGCCGGGGTCGGCGCCGAGGTGGTCGACTACCGGCCGGCCGGCCGGCTGCTGGTGCTCAGGTACATCGACGGCAAGACGTTCGGCGACGCGGACGTGCAGGACCCGGCCAACATTCCGCGCGTCGCCGAGGCCTGCCGGAAGCTGCACGCCGGCGGCCGGTTCGCCGGTGACTTCGACATGTTCCAGATCCAGGCCGGGTACCTGGCCGTGGCGCGGCGGCACCGCATGCAGATCCCGGCCGGCTACCAGAAGCTGGCCGGCCAGTTCGCCGCCGCGCGCACGGCGCTGGCGGTGGCCAGCGAGGGCACCGTGCCGTGCAACAACGACCTGCTGGCCGCGAACTTCATCGACGACGGACAGCGGCTCTGGCTGATCGACTACGAGTACTCAGGCAACAACGACCCGTGCTTCGAGCTCGGCAACATCGCCGCCGAGTGCGGCCTGACCGCCGACGCGCTGGCCGGCCTGGTCACCGCCTACTACGGCAGGCCGAGGCGCAGCAGGATCGCCAGGGCCGAGCTGTTCGGCCTGGTCGGCAGGTATGGCTGGACGCTGTGGGGGGCGATCCAGCACGCCTCGAGCCAGCTCGACTTCGACTTCTGGTCCTGGGGCATGCAGCGGTTCGAGGCCGCCGCGGCAGGCTTCACCAGCAAGCGGTTCGCCCGGCTGCTCGCCGACGTGACGGAGGCTGACTGACCCCGATGGTGCTCGTTCCCGGCCTCAAGGAGGACCTGCCGTCACGCGCGCAGGTCGTGATCATCGGCGGCGGGGTCATCGGTGCCTCGGTTGCCTACCATCTGGCCGCGCTCGGCCGAACCGACGTGCTGCTGCTCGAGCAGGGCCAGCTGTCCTGCGGCACCACCTGGCACGCGGCCGGGCTGGTCGGCCAGCTGCGCGCGTCCGAGGCAGGCACCAGGCTGGTGCAGTACTCCACCCAGCTCTACCAGCGGCTCGAGGCCGAGACCGGGCTGGCCACCGGGTACCGGCAGTGCGGCGGGCTGACCCTGGCCAGGACGCCGGACCGGCTCACCGCGCTGCGCCGGACCGCGGCGACCGGCGCCGCCTACGGGATCGACTGCGAGCTGCTCAGCGCGCGGCAGGCCGCCGGGATCTTCCCGGTGATCGAGGCCGGCGACCTGGCCGGCGCGCTCTGGCTGCCCGGCGACGGCCGGGCCAACCCGGTGGACCTGACCGCGGCGCTGGCCCGCGGCGCCAGGCAGCGCGGCGTGGTGATCAGGGAGCGGACCAGGGTCACCGGCGTCATCGTGGCCGGCCGCCGGGCGGCCGGGGTGCGCACGGACGCGGGCGACGTCGAAGCCGAGATCGTGATCAACTGCGCCGGGCAGTGGGCCAAGGCGGTCGGCGAGCTGTGCGGGGTGACCGTGCCGCTGCACTCGGCCGAGCACTTCTACGTGGTCACCGAGCAGCTGGCCGGCATCCACGGCGGGCTGCCCGTGCTGCGCGACCCTGACGGCTACACCTACTTCAAGGAGGAGGTCGGCGGGCTGGTCGTCGGCGGCTTCGAGCCGAAGGCCAAGCCGTGGGTGGCACCAGACCGGCTGCCGTACCCGTTCGAGTTCCAGCTGCTCGACGAGGACTGGGAGCACTTCTCGGTGCTGATGGACAGCGCCGTGCAGCGGATCCCGGCGCTGGCCGAGACCGGGATCAAGAAGTTCTACAACGGGCCGGAGAGCTTCACCCCTGACAATCAGTTCATCCTCGGCGAGGCGCCCGAGCTTGACGGCTTCTACGTCGCGGCCGGCTTCAACTCGGTCGGCATCGCCTCGGCCGGCGGCGCCGGGCTCGCGCTGGCCCAGTGGATCATCGACGGCGACCCTGGCAGCGACCTGACCGCGGTGGACATCCGCAGGTTCGCCGCGTTCAACGGCAACAACAGCTGGCTGCGCGACCGGGTCGGCGAGGTGCTCGGGCTGCACTACGCGGTGCCGTGGCCGAACCGCGAGCTGGACACCGCCAGGCCGTTCCGCCGGTCGCCCGCCTTCCACCTGCTGCGGCAGGCGAACGCCTGCTTCGGCAGCAAGATGGGCTGGGAGCGGGCCAACTTCTTCGCCCCGCCTGGCGAGCCGCCGCGGATCGAGTACTCCTGGGGCAAGCAAAACTGGCAGCCGTGGTCGTCGGCCGAGCAGCTGGCAGCGCGCCGCGGCGTCGCGGTGTTCGACCAGACCTCGTTCTCCAAGTACCTGGTCAGCGGTCCTGACGCGGAGGCCGCGCTGCAGTGGCTTTGCACCAACGACGTCGCGGTGCCGCCGGGCCGGGTGGTCTACACCGGCATGCTGAACGACCGCGGCTGCTACGAGTCCGACATCACCGTGACCAGGGTGTCGGACACCGAGTA
>JASHQL010000580.1 GCA_030039155.1 Streptosporangiaceae bacterium
GATCTTTGCGACTACTGGCTGACCGGCTACGACTGGCGCAGGTGCGAGGCCAGCCTGAACCGGTTCCCGCAGTTCGTGACCGAGATCGACGGGCTTGACATCCACTTCGTGCACGCCAGGTCACCGCACCAAGGCGCGCAGCCGCTGATCATGACACACGGCTGGCCAGGTTCCGTCGTCGAGTTCAGGAAGGTCATCGAGCCGCTGGCCGACCCGGAGGCGCACGGCGGCGAGGCGGCCGACGCGTTCCACGTGGTCTGCCCGACGCTGCCCGGCTTCGGCTTCAGCGGCAAGCCTGACCGCACCGGCTGGGGCACGGCCAGGATCGCCGACGCCTGGGATGAGCTGATGCGCAGGCTCGGCTACCACAGCTACGGTGCGCAGGGCGGCGACTGGGGCGCCCAGGTCACCACCGGTCTCGGCATCCGGCACCCGGAGCACCTGACCGGCATCCACCTGAACATGCCGATCGCGTTCCCCGATCCCGCTGACCAGCTGACGGACCGGGAGCAGGCCGCGATGGCCACCGTCAGGCACTACGACACCTGGGAGTCCGGTTACTTCAAGGAGCAGTCCACCCGCCCGCAGACCGTCGGCTATGGCCTGGTCGACTCCCCGGCCGGGCAGTGCGCCTGGATCGTGGAGAAGTTCTGGTGCTGGACCGACTGCGACGGCGACCCGGTCAACGTGCTCAGCCGGGACGAGCTGCTCGACAACGTCATGCTCTACTGGCTGCCCGCGGCAGGGGCCTCGTCGGCCAGGATCTACTGGGAGAACCGGACCACCGCCATGCTTGACCCGGTGCGGGCGCCGGCCGGCTGCTCGATCTTCCCCAAAGAGATCTTCCGGCCGTCCAGGCGGTGGGCCGAGCGGCAGTTTCTCGACCTGCGCTACTGGAACGAGCTCGACGAGGGCGGCCACTTCGCCGCGTTCGAGCAGCCAGCCCTGTTCGTCGACGAGGTCAGAGCCGCATTCCGGACATTCCGCTGATCAAGCGGGCTTGGCGTCGATGCCGGCTTCCTTGCGCTGCGCGGCGGTGATCGGCGTGGGGGCGCCGGTCAGCGGGTCGTGCCCGGACGCCGCCTTCGGGAACGCGATCACGTCACGAATCGAGTCGCGGCCGGTCAGCAGCATCATCAGCCGGTCCCAGCCGAATGCGATGCCGCCCATCGGCGGCGGCCCGAACCGCAGCGCGTCGAGCAGGAAGCCGAACTGGGCGACCGCCTCGTCCCTGGACAGCCCGATCACGTCGAACACTTGCTGCTGCATGTCTGGCCGGTGGATACGGATGGACCCGCCGCCGATCTCGGTGCCGTTGCAGACGATGTCGTAGGCGTCGGCGAGCGCGCCGGCCGGCTCGGCCGCGAACTTGTCCGCCCACTCGGGCAGCGGCGAGGTGAACGGGTGGTGCACCGCGGTCCAGCCGCCGTCCTCGGTTTCCTCGAACATCGGCGCGTCCACCACCCAGGTGAACGCCCAGGCAGCCGGGTCGATCAGCCCGCATCTGTGCCCGATCTCCAGCCGGGCCGCGCCGAGCAGCTCGCGGGCCGGGTTCGCCTGGCCCGCGGCGAAGAACACGCAGTCGCCGGCTACCGCCGAGGCGGCCGCAGGCAGCCCGGCCCGCTCGTCGGCGGTCAGGTGCCTGGCCACCGGCCCCGCGTCCGACACCGCGCCGTCCGCGCCGATCAGCACGTAGGCGAGGCCGCGCGCGCCGCGGGAACGTGCCCAGTCCTGCCAGCCGTCGAGTTCTTTCCTGGTCTGCGACGCCCCGCCCGGCATCACCACCGCGCCCACATGCGGCGCCTGGAACACCCGGAACTCAGACTGGGCGAAATAGGCAGTCAGGTCGAGCAATTCGTTCCCGAACCGAAGGTCTGGCTTGTCCGAGCCATAGCGGGCCATCGCGTCGCCGTAGGTCATCTGCGGGATCGGCCGCGGCACCCGGTAGCCGGCGATCTCCGCCCACAGCCGCTCGACCAGGTCCTCGGCGACGGCGAGGACGTCTTCCCTGGTCACGAACGACATCTCGATGTCGATCTGGGTGAACTCCGGCTGCCTGTCGGCCCTGAAGTCCTCGTCGCGGAAGCACCGCACGAGCTGGTAGTAGCGCTCGAGCCCGGACACCATCAGCAGCTGCTTGAACAGCTGCGGCGACTGCGGCAGCGCGTACCAGTTGCCAGGCCGCAGCCGCACCGGGACCAGGAAGTCGCGCGCGCCCTCCGGGGTTGACCTGGTCAGGAACGGGGTCTCCACGTTTACGAACCGGTGCTCCCGCATCACGTCGCTGACCAGGTAGGCGGCCTGTGACCGGGCGCGCAGCGCGGTCGCCATCTCCGGGCGCCTGATGTCGAGGTAGCGGTAGCGCAGCCGCACCTCCTCGTTCAGCTCCGCGGTCCCCTCGATCGGGAACGGCAGCGGGTCGGCCTCGGACAGCACGTGCAGGTCGGTGGCGGCGACCTCGATCTCGCCGGTGGCCAGCTCCGGGTTCTCGTTCCCGGCCGGCCGCTGCCGCACCTGCCCGGTGACCAGCACGCAGAACTCGGCGCGCAGGTCGTGCGCCACGTCCTCCTCGCGAAGCACCACCTGCACCACGCCGCTGGCGTCGCGCAGGTCGATGAACACCACCCCGCCGTGGTCGCGCCGCCTGGCTACCCAGCCCGCCAGCGTGACCTGGCTGCCCGCGTCGGCGGCGCGCAGCGTCCCAGCCTCGTGGGTGCGGATCATCTGGCCTTCTCTCCTGTCCCGGCTACAGGCCCCTGGCTGGCCCGGTCACTGGCCGCAGGCCGGCCAGGAACGGGTTCCCGGCCCGCTCGGCGCCGATCGTGGTCTGCGGCCCGTGCCCTGACAGCACCACGGTCTCGTCAGCCAGCGGCAGACAGACCCTGGCCAGGCTGGTCAGGATCGTGTCGTAGTCACCGCCAGGCAGGTCGGTGCGCCCGATCGACCCGGCAAACAGCAGGTCGCCGCTGAACAGGGTGCCAGAATCAGCCGCCGGTGGCAGCCGGAAGGTGACCGAGCCTTGCGTGTGGCCGGGGGCGTGGTCCACCACCAGGCTGATCCCGGCAAGGTCAAGGGTCATCCCGTCGGTCAGCTCGCGCACGTCGGCTGGCTCGCTGAACGTGAGCCCGCCGAAAAGCTGCTGGCCAGGCATCAGCGGCAGGCCCTTGGCCGGGTCGGACAGCAGCTCCCGGTCGTCGGGGTGGATGTAGGCAGGGATGTTCGCGGCGCCGCAGACCGGCGCCACCGACCAGACGTGGTCGATGTGCCCGTGCGTGGCCAGCACCGCCGCCGGGCGCAGCCGGTACTGCCTGACGATTTCCTCGATGCCCTGCTCAGCGTCCTGGCCAGGGTCGATAATCAGGCACTCCTCGCCTGGGCCGGCCGCGAGCAGGTAGCAGTTCGCCGCGAACGAGCCAGCGGGGAACCCGGCAATCAGCACGGTGCAAGCGTATCGGCCCCGCCGGGCAATGCTGGAAGGGCCGCAAAGACACAGGATGGCGGGGGCCCTGCGTCAACTGGGTAACGGCAGGCCCCAGCAGTGCCAATACGCCGGTACGATTCGCGGGGTTTCGCATCGCACCGGCACGGACCGGCCCATTGGGTCCGCCGGGCCGTTGTGGCGCACGGGAGGAGGGTAAACCGGGGTGGCCACGAAGAAGGAGCGCCAGCGCAAGCTGGCCAGGGAACGCTACCAGCGCCGGCTGCAGCGGCAGGCGGTGAAGCGGCAGCAGACCAAGAAATATACGATCGCCGGGCTCTCGGCGGTCGGCGTGGTCGGCGTGGTGCTGATCGGCCTGCTGATCGGCGGGGTGTTCTCCGGCACGTCGAAGAAGAAAACCGACGCGGCAGCCTCCCCGAGCGCCAGCAGCACCCCGAGCGCCTCGGCCACCCCGACCACCAACGCGGTCGAGACGGCCAAGCACTGCACCTACATCAAGGGCGGCGTCGCGGCGCGCAAGAACCACCTGCCGCCGGTCAAGCCGGACGCCAAGGCCAAGTACCGGGCCACGATCAAGACCAACCGCGGCACGATCGTGATCGACCTGCTGAACAAGCAGGCCCCGTGCACGGTGAGCTCGTTCGTCAGCCTGGCCGACCAGAAGTTCTACAACAAAACCCCGTGCCAGCGGCTGACCACCAAGCTGTCGGGCATCTACGTGCTGCAATGCGGCGACCCGACGGGCACAGGCGAGGGCGGGCCTGGCTACGGCTTCGGCAACGAGAACCTGCCGACCAAGGTCAACAAGAACGGCGATTCCATCTACACCCCTGGCGAGGTGGCGATGGCGCACTCCAGCGAGCCCAACAGCAACGGCAGCCAGTTCTTCATGGTCTACAAGGACTCACCGCTGCCGCCTGACTACACGCCGTTTGGCACCATAGCGAGTGGACTCAATATCATCCAGAATGTGGCGAAGGCGGGCACCAGTAACACCAACGGACCAGGTGACGGGTCCCCGAAGGACAAAGTGCAGATCATCAGCGTGACGATCAAGAAGATCTGACCTGCAGTTCCTGGCCAGATCCCGAGCAGGAGGTACGCAGTGAGTACCGCGAGCGATCCGTGGGGCCGAGTGGCGGAGGACGGCACGGTCTTCGTGCGTACCGCCGATGGCGAGCGCCAGGTTGGCTCCTGGCAAGCCGGCAGCCCGGACGAGGCACTGGCCTTCTTCAAGCGCAAGTTCACCGCGCTTGAGACCGAGGTCAGCCTGCTCGAGCAGCGGATGGCGGGCACCGGCCTGTCCCCGGCGCACGCCAAGGCCGCGATCGCCAAGCTGGCGGCTGCGCTGACCGACGCCAACTGCATCGGCGACCTGGCGGGCCTGAAGACCAGGCTGGAGGGCCTGGCCGGGGTCGCCGACCTGCGCCGCGAGGAGCACAAGGCCGCCAGGGAGGCGGCCAGGAGCCAGGCGCAGGAGATCAAGGAGCGGATCGTCACCGAGGCCGAGCGGCTGGCCGCTGACGCCACGCACTGGAAGGCAAGCGGCGAGCGGATGCGCCAGCTGCTTGAGGAGTGGAAGGCGGCGCCGCGCGGCGACCGCGCGCTTGAGACCGTGCTGTGGAAGCGGCTGTCGGCGGCCAGGAACCTGCTGGCCAAGCGGCGCAAGGCGTACTTCGCCAACCTGGAGGAAGAGCGCGGCAACATCAGGGCGGCCAAGGAGAAGCTGGTCGACCAGGCCGAGGAGCTGGCCACCTCGACCGACTGGGCGGCCACCGCGGCCGCCTACCGCGACCTGATGCGGTCCTGGCGGCAGGCAGGCCGCGCCGACCGGGCAGCCGAGGACGAGCTGTGGGCCCGCTTCAAGACCGCCCAGGACACCTTCTTCCACGCCAGGTCGCAGGTGCTGAACGCGCGCGACGCCGAGCTGCGCGAGCACGCCACGGTGAAAGAGCAGCTGCTGGCCGAGGCCGAGAAGCTGCTGCCGGTCACCGATGCCAGGGCGGCCCGTGCCGTGCTGCGCGGCATCCAGGAGCGCTGGGAGAAGGCCGGCGGGGTGCCGCGGGACGCGCACGAGCGGCTCGAGGGCGGCCTGCGCCGGATCGAGGAGGCGCTGCGCAAGGCCGAGGACTCGCACTGGCGCCGGACCAACCCCGAGGCGCTGTCGCGGGCCAAGGGCACCGTGGAGCAGATCAGGTCGGCGATCACCCAGCTCGAAGGGCAGCTCGCCAAGGCCGAGGCCAGCGGCGACGACCGCGCCCAGCAGAAGGCGAAGGAAGCCATCGCCGCCCGCAAGTCCTGGCTCGAAGAAGCCGAGCGGACGCTCGCCGAGCTGTCCGGCTGACGCCAGCCACCGCGCGACCTGGGCCTCAGCCCCCCCCGCCAGCCCCGCGCCACCACCCGCCAAACCGCGTCAGCCCTCGCCAGCCCGAGATTTCACCGATTCTGGTGGTCCAAATGTGCTGTTCGAGGCTTACGTAACGACCAGAATCGGTGAAATCTCGAATTTGATCATGAATCTGGGTCAGGTGATCATGGAGTTCAGCCGGTAATGGCCGGATGAAGCCCATGATCACCAGGTGCCGAGGGGTGCTGGCGGGCGCTCGCTGAGGTGTCTGGCTGATCTTGGTAGGCCACGTGGGGAGGATTGCCTACAGCGGGGTGTAGGTAATCCGGCCCATGTGACGGTTCTTGATCAACTGGTGACGCGGTAGACGTCGTAGACGCCGTCGATGTTGCGGACGGCGCGCAGCACCGCGCCCAGGTGCTTGGGGTCGCCCATCTCGAAGGTGAACCGGCTGAACGCGACCCTGTCCCTGGTGGTGGTGACCGTGGCGGACAGGATGTTCACGTGCTGGTCCGAGATCGACCTGGTCACGTCCGACAGCAGGCCGGTCCGGTCGAGCGCCTCCACCTGGATCGCGACAAGGAACTGCGAGCCCTCCCGCGGCGACCAGCGCACCTTGACCAGCCGCTCGGGCTGCGCCTGCAGCAGGTGCTGCAGGTTCGCGCAGTCCGCCCGGTGCACAGACACGCCGTTCCCCCTGGTCACGAAGCCGGTGATGGCGTCGCCCGGCACCGGCGTGCAGCACTTGGACAGCCGCGCCCAGACATCGGCAGAGCCCTCGACTACCACCCCTGAGTCCCCGGCTGGCTTGGGCTTGGGCACCCTGGTCAGCAGCGTGCTCTCGGCCAGGTCTTCCTGCGCGCCCTCGGTGCCGCCGACCGACTTCATCAGCTTGGCGACCACAGACTGGGCGCTGACGTGGCCCTCGCCGACGGCCGCGTACAGCGCCGACAGGTCGGTGTAGCGCAGGTCGCTGGCGATGGCGTTCAGCGCGTCGGCGGTGGCCAGCCGCTGCAGCGGCAGGCCCTGCTTGCGCATGGCCCGGGCGATGGCTGCCTTGCCGGTCTCGGCGGCGGCCTCCCTGCGCTCCTTGGAGAACCAGTGCTTGATCTTGTTCCGGGCCCTGGCGCTCTGCACGAAGCCGAGCCAGTCCCGGCTGGGCGCCGCGTCCCGCGCCTTCGAGGTGAAGATCTCGACGGTGTCGCCGTTGCTGAGCGCGCTCTCCAGCGCCACCAGCCGGCCGTTCACCCTGGCGCCGATCGTGCGGTGGCCGACCTCGGTGTGGATGGCGTAGGCGAAGTCGACAGGCGTGGCGCCCTGCGGCAGCGCGATCACCTCGCCGCGCGGCGTGAACACGTACACCTCGGCGGTGCCCAGGTCGAACCTGAGCGAGTCGAGGAACTCGGCAGGGTCGGCGGTCTCCCGCTGCCAGTCCACCAGCTGGCGCAGCCAGGCCATGTCGGCAGCCGAGCCGCCCTGCATCTCCTCCTTGTACTTCCAGTGCGCGGCCACGCCGTACTCGGCGCGGCGGTGCATGCCCCAGGTCCTGATCTGCAGCTCGACCGGCTTGCCCTCTGGGCCGATCACGGTGGTATGCAGCGACTGGTACATGTTGAACTTCGGCATCGCGATGTAGTCCTTGAACCGGCCAGGAACCGGATTCCACCGCGCGTGCACGGTGCCGAGGACCGCGTAGCAGTCGCGCACCGACTCCACCAGGACCCGGATGCCGACCAGGTCGTAGATCTCATCGAACCCGACATTGCGGGCGATCATCTTCTGGTACACGGAGTAGTAGTGCTTCGGCCGGCCGGTGACCTGGGCCTTGATCTTGGCATCGCGCAGGTCGGCGGTGACCTCCTCGCGCACCTCCTGCAGGAACATCTCCCGGCGCGGTGCGCGCTCGGAGACCAGCCTGGCGATCTCGTCGTAGCGCTTCGGGTACAAGGTGGCGAAGGCCAGGTCCTCGAGTTCCCACTTGACCGTGTTCATGCCGAGCCGGTGCGCGAGCGGGGCGAAGATCTCCAGCACCTCGCGCGACTTCTGCTCCTGCTTGGCCCGCGGCAGGTAGCGCAGCGTGCGCATGTTGTGCAGCCGGTCGGCCAGCTTGATCACCAGCACCCTGATGTCGCGGGACATGGCCACGACCATCTTGCGCACGGTCTCGGCCTGCGCGGCGTCCCCGTACTTGACCTTGTCGAGCTTGGTCACGCCGTCGACCAGGGCGGCGATCTCATCGCCGAAGTCCGAGCGCAGCTCGGCCAGGGTGTAGTCGGTGTCCTCGATGGTGTCGTGCAGCAGCGCCGCGCAGAGCGTCTCGTGGTTCATGCCGAGCTCGGCCAGGATGGTGGCAACCGCGAGCGGGTGCGTGATGTACGGATCGCCGCTCTTGCGTGCCTGGCCTTCGTGCTGTCCGGCGGCCACCTCGTAGGCCCGCTCGATCAGCCGGACGTCGGCCTTGGGGTGCGTCGCCCGCACCGCCTTGATCAGCGGCTCGAGCACCGGGTTGACCCCGCTGCCCCTGGTGGCGCCGAGCCTGGCCAGCCGCCGCCGAACCGCGGCGGTGCCAGAGGCACTGTCCGGCTTGCCCTGGCCTGGCGATCCCCCGGCCTGCTGCTGGCGGGCCGGGCTCTGGTCGGCCGAGCTGCCGCGCCTTGGCACCCTGCTCTTGCGCACGCCAACGGCCGGCGTCACCCTGTCAGCCGCCGCGACCTGCTGGGTATCGCCCTGGGGAGACGACCCCCCTGGACCCTGCCGGGATTCCCCCGGTTCGTGCGCCGCCGCGGCCTGCTGGGTGACGTCGGAGTCGGCCGTCCCGGCCGTCACAACGTCACCGGCCACATGCGCTCCTCACGTCCGCCGTGCATCCAGTCTATCGGTGGACGATTCGTGAAGCGCCCGGCTCGCTCCGTTCGGTCATACCGTCAGCAGGGAGTGGACATCCAGGTCAGACAGCTTTGACCGGCCCTTGAGGAATTCCAGCTCAAGCAGCACGGTGATCGCGGCCACCTCGCCGCCGGCGCGCCTGACCAGCGTGGCGGTCGCGGCGGCCGTGCCGCCGGTGGCCAGCACGTCGTCCACGATCAGCACCCGGTCGCCGGGGCCGAACGCATCGGCGTGCACCTCGAGGGTGGCCGACCCGTATTCAAGCTGATACGACTCGGCGATGGTGGCCGCCGGCAGTTTGCCCTGCTTGCGGACCGGCACGAAGCCTGCGCCAAGCTCGCAGGCCACCGGTGCGGCCAGGATGAAGCCGCGAGCCTCGATCCCGGCCACCTTGTCGACCGGTCCGGCGGTGGCCGCCAGCGCTTCGACCACGGCGACGAACGCCGGGCCGTCGCCGAGCAGCGGCGTGATGTCCTTGAACAACACGCCTGGCTGTGGATAGTCCGGTATGTCGCGGATCTTGGCCTGAATCAGGGCCTGGATCTCGCTGTCACCAGACAAGAGCGTTACCGCCGCTTCTTCTTGCCGCTTGGCCGGCGCTTCGCCGCGCTGGTGCGGCGCGGCTGCTGCCGCGGGCCGACTGGCCGCACGCTGCCGGTGCTGCGGGCCGGCTGGCTGCCCGCTCCGGCGGTCACCGGCTCTTCCTCGAGCGCATCGGTGCCGGAGTCGAAGTCCTCGGCCTCGGCATCGGTGACTGGCTCGGCCGATGCTGCCGTGGCCGGCGCCGCCTGGGCCTGACTCGCGGGGCCGGCGTCCGCGGTCGCCGGGCCGGCGCCGTTCCCGTTCTCGCTGCCGCGTCCGGTGCCCGCCGCCGCCCTTGCCTTGCGCACCCCGGCCCGGCCGCCTGCCGCCTTGAGCGCCACCTGCCTGGCAAGCTGCTTGTACTGCGGCTCGCGCTCCTTCAAGTCGGCCAGCACCGGCGTGGCGATGAAGATGGACGAGTAGGTGCCGGACAGCATGCCGACGAACAGCACGAGCGCCAGGTCCTTGAGCTCGCCGTTGCCGAGCAGGTTGGTGCCGACGATCAGGATGGCGGTGACCGGCAGCAGCGCGATCACCGAGGTGTTGATGGACCTGACCAGGGTCTGGTTCAGCGCCAGGTTGGCAGCCTGGCTGTAGGTGCTGCGCCTGGTGCCGAGGATCGGCGCGGTGTTCTCCCTGACCTTGTCGAACACCACGACGGTGTCATACAGGGAGTAGCCCAGGATGGTCAGCAGGCCGATCACCGAGGCGGGGCTGACCTGGAAGCCGATCAGCGCGTAGACCCCGATGGTGATCAGGATGTCGTGCGCGAGCGCGACGAACGCGGCAGCGGCCATCCGCCACTCGAACGCGATCGACAGGTAGGCGACGATCACGATCAGGAACGCGATCAGCGCCTCGACTGCCTTCTGCGAGATCTGGCTGCCCCAGCTCGGTCCGACGAAGCTGGGGCTGACCTGCGCGTCCCGCAGGTGGTAGTGCGCCGCGAGCGCCCTTTGCACCTTGACGGACTCGTCGTAGGACACCTTGGTGGTCTGCACCTGGTACTTGACCACGCTCGAGCCGATCGGGCGGATCTCCTGGACCTGCGCGTTCGGTACGCCTGCAGTCGCCACCACGTTGGCCACCTGCGTGGTGTTGGTGCCGTTCGCGGCGAACTCGAAGGTCGAGCCGCCCTTGAAGTCAACGCTGTAGTTCAGCCCGCGGAACAGCAGCGCCGCGATGCTGATCACCAGGATGCAGCCCGAGATCGTGTACCACAGCTTCTTCCTGCTGACGAAGTCGATGGAGACTTCGCCCCGGTACAGCCGGCCGGGGATGTTGCCGAGCCGGGACATCACGCCTCCTTCGGCTTGGTCGGGGTTCGCGATGTCAGCGCGCTACCGCTGCCGGCCGGCTGCGGCTTGCCGGGCTTGCCGCCGCGCCACGGCGACCGCATGCCGAGCCGTTCCGGATCCAGCCCGGACAGCTTGTGGCCCTGGCCGTAGAACTTCGTCCTGGCCAGCAGGGTCACCATCGGCTTGGTGAACAGGAACACCACGACGACGTCGATCAGCGTGGTCAGCCCGAGGGTGAAGGCGAAGTTCTTGACGTCGCCGATGGCGAAGAAGTACAGCAGCGCCGCGGCGATGAACGAGACCGTGTCGGACACCAGGATCGTCCGCCTGGCCCTGCCCCAGCCGCGTTCCACCGCGGCGCGCAGCGACTTGCCCTCGCGCACCTCGTCACGCAGCCGCTCGAAGAACACCACGAACGAGTCGGCGGTAATGCCGACGGCGACCACCAGGCCAGCGATGCCGGCCAGGCTGAGCGCGAAGCTCTCGTACTTGCTGAGCAGCACCACCGCCATGTAGGTGATCGCTGCCGCGATCGCCAGGCTGGAGATCGAAACGACGCCGAGGCCGCGGTAGTAGAGGAACGAGTAGACCACCACCAGCGCGAGGCCGACCGCGGCCGCGATCAGGCCCGCCGATAGCTGCGACGCGCCAAGCTGCGCCGACACAGCGGAGATCGACTCCTTCTGGAAGCTCAGCGGCAGGTGGCCGTAGCTGAGCACGTTGGCCAGCTTGGTGGCTTCTGTCTCGCTGAAGCCGTCGGTGCCGCCGGTGATCTGGCCCTCCGAGGTGATGACCGACTGCACCTGCGGTGCGGAGATGACCTTGCCGTCCAGTACCACTGCCATCTGGCAGAGGTAGTAGTCGGGCGAGGCCGAGTCCCCGTCGGCCTTGCTGTAGTAGCCGTACAGCCGGCTGGTCAGCTTGCCCATCGCGCTGGCGCCCTGGCCGTTCATCTTGAACTGCACGATCCAGCCCGGCTGGTCCGTGCTGGTGCCCGCCTGCGCCGAGGTCAGCTCGGTGCCGGTGACCGGCGACTTGCCGAGGGCGTACTTCGCGCCGCCGCTGCAGGCCACGATCTGCTTGGCCGGGTTATCCCAGGACGCCGCGTTGTTTTCGCCGCCGTAGATCTGCTGCTGCCAGTTCTTGTCCGCGCAGTTCAGCTTGTCGAACAGCTTGACCGTGCTGGCGTCCAGCAGGCTCGCGTCACCGATGCCGTCTGCCGTGGTGGCAAGCACCGTCTTGGTCGCGCTCGGGCTCGGCGAGGCTGAGCTGCTCGGCGAACTCGACTTGGAGGTAGTCGGCGATGGCGATGCCTTGGCCGCCTGGAGCCGCGCGGCGCTGACCGCCTGCCCGTGCCCGGCCGCCTTCGCCTTGCTGGACGAGGACGGGCTCGGCGAGCTCGACTTAGCCGTCGCCGGGCTTGACTTGCTGGCCGACGGGCTGGCGCTGCTCGACGGGCTCGCGCTGGCCGAAGGGCTCGTCGAGGGCGACGGGCTCGTCGAGCTGGTTGACGAGGTCGTCGTGTAGTTGGACGACACCAGCAATACCGGCCGGAACCGCAGTAGCGCGGTCTGGCCGACCAGGCCCACCACCTCCTGCGCGCCCTTGCCAGGCACGCTCACCGCGATCTGGTTGCCACCGCTGACCTGCACCGAGGCACCGTTGAAGCCGGCCCCGTCGACCCGGCTGGTCATGATGTCCTTGGCCTCGTTCATTTCGGCCGAGCTCGGCGTCTGCCCCTTCGGGGTGACCGCCTTCAGCAGCACGGTGGTGCCGCTGGACAGGTCGAGGCCAAGGCCGACTTTGAAGCCCTTATGCCAGTTACCAGGCTCAAAGGCGTACTTGCCGACAATGCTGACCAGCATCACGATGAGCAGGGCCACCAGCACCGCTAGATAGCGCCATGGCGAGGAGGTCTGAGTAGTCCTGGGAGGCACGAGTCCGCCTGTCCTTCAGTTGAGCCGCGTGCGCCGCCGCTACTTGGCCCGGTCGGAGCTGTCGCCTGCTGACACGTCCTCGGGCTCGGCCGCATCGGCCGGCCCCTCATCGGACTCGGCGTCCTCGGGATCGTCGTCGTGGCTGTCCTGGTCATCCAGGGTCTCAGCTGGCGGAACGCCGCTCTCATCCTGGTCAGGAACGACTTCCATGATGGCCCGCCGCAGCATGGTGATCTCCACGCCGGGAGCGATCTCGACCACTACATCACGCTCGTCGCCAGACACCAGCGTGCCGTAGATGCCGGCCGTGGTCCTGATCCTGGTGCCAGGCTGCGCCTCCTGCTGGCGCTGCTGCGCCTGGCGCTGCCGGTTGCGCTGCGGCCTGATCATCACGAAGTAGAAGATGCCGAACAGCAGCACCATGAACAGCAACAGCTCCTCGAAGCTGCCGCTTGTCTTTCCTGTGGTACCGCTGTTGGCGGCTGCAAGAATATGTCTCCCCAGCACGGGGCATCCCTCCGGGTTATCGCCGCATTGACCGGTGACCCGTCAACGAACCGGACTGTCGGCCCGTTCCGGCGTCATGCAGCTTGTCATGAACCAACTGCCGAAGTGTAGCGGCGCACGCGCGACGCACCAACAGGCTACGGCGTCTTGGGAGTGATTGTGACCATGCGGCGACCGAGTGTGACAATCCGGCCACGAATCGCCTGCCGGCAAGGGGTTCTGGCGGCCGCAGTTTCCGGAAATTAACTGAACAGGGTCTCCATCCCGGCATCCGGACCGGTTCCCGCGGCCGGCCCGCCGCCGGCCGCGGCCGGCGGGGTCAGGCCCAGGTGCGCCCAGGCGGCCTGGGTTGCCACCCGGCCGCGCGGCGTCCTGGCCATCAGCCCGGCCCTGACCAGGAACGGCTCGGCCACCACCTCGACGGTCTCGGCCTCCTCCCCGACCGCGACGGCCAGCGTGGACAGGCCGACCGGGCCGCCGCCGAACCTGCGCACGAGTGCCGACAGGACGGCCAGGTCGAGCCGGTCGAGGCCGCTCTCGTCGACCTCGTACAGCGCAAGCGCCGCCCTGGCGATCTGCCTGGTAATGACGCCGTCGCCGCGCACCTCGGCGAAATCACGGACCCGGCGCAGCAGCCGGTTGGCGATCCTGGGCGTGCCGCGGGACCGGCCGGCGATCTCGTCGGCTCCGTCGTCCTGCAGCGAAACCCCGAGCAGGCCGGCAGACCTGCGCACAATCACGCCGAGCTCGTCGGCGTCGTAGAAGTCCAGGTGGGCGGTGAAGCCGAACCGGTCGCGCAGCGGGCCTGGCAGCAGGCCCGCCCTGGTGGTCGCGCCGACCAGCGTGAACGGCGCGATCTCCAGCGGGATCGCGGTCGCGCCTGGGCCCTTGCCGATCACCAC
>JASHQL010000581.1 GCA_030039155.1 Streptosporangiaceae bacterium
TTCGCCGGCGGGCTGGCGCTGGCCGGCCTGCGGCCCTGCACGGGCTTCGCGGCCTGCGCGCCTGACTTGCCGCCCTGGCCCTGCTTCGACTGGCTGGCCTGGTTCTGGCCGGCCATCAGATGTTCCCGCTCACCGAGGTAACCGCCTTGGAGTCGCAGACACTGCCGGGCTGGCCGTGGGTCAGCTTGCAGATGGCGGCGGTCATGTGGTTCGCCGCGCCGACGATCGACTTGGTGACCAGGCTGTTGGAGTCGCTCAGGTCGGCCCCGATCTGCTGCCAGGTCAGCCCGAAGTGCGAGGAGTCAGGGTTGTACACGCTGCCGAGCACGCTCGGCAGGTACTGCGCGCCGCTGACGTAGTACTGGTTGCCGAAGTCCACGAACGGGAAGTCGCCGCCGCTGTACTTCTGCAGCAGGGCGCTCTGCGCCGAGGTCATGGTCTGCAGCGGCTGGCCGGTCACGGTCGCGACCTCGACCGGCACGAAGTCGATGTACTTGCTGGTGTAGCTGGACTTGTAATAGGTCAGCGTCGCGGTATTGGAATAGACGTCGGTGCTCGACGAGTGGATGAAGTGCAGGTTGGAGAAGGTGCCGAACCTGCTCAGCGCGGCCGTGATGGCCCACCGCTCGGCCCCGCAGTAAGGGCAGGACTGCTCGCCGATGAACAGCACCTCTGGCTTGCCGTTCGCGGTCAGCGCGGTCGCGCCGGTGATCGGCTTGACCGGATCCACCGCGTTCGATCCGGTCGGTCCGACCCCGACGGTGTCGAACTCGCTGGCAGGAATGCTGGTGACCTCCTTGGCCACCGTTGCCAGGCTCTTGGCGGCGGTCGCCTTGGCCGGGGGAGAACTGCTGCCAATGGTCTTCGCCACGATCAGGCCGACCACGACCGCGATCACCACCACCACGCTGCCACCAGCAAGCAGCGCCCTTCTCCTGGCCTCGGCCCGCTTGGCTGCCGCCTGCTGTGCGGCGATCCGCTCCCTGGCGGCCTGCTGCCGGATCCGATCCGCCTTGCCCATCTGCCTGTCCTGCCTTACCGAAGGGTTTTGCCGCTGCTGAGGTTGCCGCAGACCATGCTAAGGGCTGCCGGCGGTGCGGTTGCCGGTCTCATGCAAGCCAAGATTCCTGAGGGATTCCTGAAAGCGGCCGCTGCGCTGGCTCAGCGCCTTCGCAGGCAACCGGCTGGCCGGCCCGCAAGCTCTCAAACGCGCGAATCGGCCTGCCGGGTTCAGTCAGAGCGCAAGTCGGATTTACTCAGACCTTGCCGCCGGCACACGCAACCGTTCCTTGCTTTGCGCAAGCGTGGATAGCTATCGTTCGGGGATGGTGGCCTTGACTGAAATGCGGAGCGCGCGGATCGGCGCGCTGATTGCTCTGACGTGCCTCGGGCTCGCCGCGGCTGGCTGCGGCAGCTCCTCTCCTTCCGGCAAAAGCTCGCATACCGGAACCGCGAACGTGGCGTATGCCTCGTCCCTTGACTATCTCAACTCGAAGGTCGCCGGGCCGGCCTTCACAAAGGCCGACGGATACAAGTACTCAGGCACCTCGGGGGCGGCCGGCCAGCTTGAGTCGGAAATAGCGGCGAAAGAAATCTTCCCCAACGTGTTCGAGAGCGTGGGCGGCGATAACATCACGCCACTCGAGCCGAAGTTCACCAAGTGGTACGTCCAGTACGCGGGCAACGCGATG
The DNA here is from genome assembly GCA_030039155.1 of Streptosporangiaceae bacterium. GTDB lineage: Bacteria > Actinomycetota > Actinomycetes > Streptosporangiales > Streptosporangiaceae > JOPF074. The sequence goes on from JASHQL010000581.1 coordinate 1,692, forward strand.
GTGGTTGCCTACAACCCCAACAGCAAGTACGCCTCCCAGTTCGAGGCGATCGCCAGCGGCAAGAAGCCGATCAAGGACCTGTTCACCCTGCTGGAGACGCCAGGGCTGAAGCTCGGCAGGACCGACCCCAACATCGACCCGCAGGGCCGGTACTTCATCGAGATGCTCGAACTGGCGCAGATGGACTACCACCTGCCGGCCAACACCGTGAGCAAGATCCTTGGCACGACCGATCTTGCCACGTCGAACTCGTCGCAGATCTTCGCCGAGTCATCGCTCGACTCCACGCTCGAGTCAGGCCAGCTTGACGCGGCAAGCGCCTACTACACTCAGGCGATCGAACTGCACCTGCACTACATCGCGCTGCCGGTGACCATCAACCTGAGCAGTTTCGCCGACGCGACGCAGTACGCGAAGGCGACGATCACGACCACGACGGCCGGCGTCAAGACCGTGCACATGGGGGAGCCGCTGGTGCTTGACATCACCACGATCGGCAAGCCGACCGCGGCCGCGATCGCGTTTATCAAGTACACGCTGTCGAGCGCTGGCCTGGCCCAGTACAAGACCGGCGGGTTCACCCTGCTGACGCCGACGGCGTACGGCACGAAGAGCGCTATCCCGGCCGCGATACGCAGTGAGCTGGGCGGCTAGCCCAGCCGCGGCAGCCGGCGGCGCTGTCGGCGGGGGGACCAGGGGGTCTGGCCCCCCCGGACAGCGCCGCGGGCCCGGCCTGACCGTGGGCCTGCCCCAGTCGCTCAGCTCGGTCTCCGGCATCTTGTCGGTAGCGGCCGCGCTGGTCGTCTGGGTGGCGCTGCTCGGGCCGGTCATTACCCTGCTCACGCACCTGTCGCGGACCGGCATCAGCGCCGCGCTGTCCGCGCCAGGCGCGCTGCAGCCGCTGGTCACCTCGCTGGAGTCAGGCGGGGTCACGCTCGTGGTGCTGTGCCTGCTGTGCACGCCGCTTGCCTGGAAGATGGCACGCGGCACGCTGCCGTTCCCGCGGCTGTGGGAAGCGGGCATCTTGTGCAGCCTGCTGCTGCCGCCGCTGGTGATCGGCCTGCTGCTGGTGTTCATGGTCGGGCCCTATACGCCGATCGGCGAGCTGATCGGGCACTTCAACCTGTCCGCCACCAACACCTTCCTCGCGCTGGTGATCGCCGAGGTCTACGAGTCAGCGCCGTATTACGTGCTCGGCGCGATGGCGGCGTTCAGCGCCGTCGACCCGATGCTCGAGCAGCAGGCGGCGCTGCTCGGCGACCAGCCGCGGCGGGTGTTCCGCCGGGTCACGCTGCCGCTGGCGGCACCGGGGCTGGCCATGGCGCTCGCGGTCGCGTGGGCCAGGGCGATGGGCGCCTTTGGGGCGGTCGTCATCATCGCCTACCATCCTTACGGGCTGCCGCTGCAGATCTGGACCACGCTGCAGGAGACCGGGCTGCCGACCGCTCTGCCGTTCGCC
>JASHQL010000582.1 GCA_030039155.1 Streptosporangiaceae bacterium
CGACAGCGGGAAGCCCTGGCCGGCATAGCCGATCGCGTACTGCATGACCTCGCGCAGCGGCAGCCGGCCGTATCGCTCGAGCAGCAGCATCCAGGTGCCGAACGCGGCCGGCACGCACGCCGGCAGCAGGCCGGTACCCGGCACCAGGTCAAGGCCGAGGCCGGCGAAGGCGCCGAGGGTGGCCGCGGCCGGGGCCGAGCCCTGGCCGCTGAGCACGAACGCCTGGCCGGCCGCCGCGTCGTAGCCGATGATCGGCGCCTCGCCGCCGAGGCCGTTCTGGTGCGGCTCGACGACCTGCAGCACCAGGCCGGCCGCGACCGCGGCGTCGAACGCGTTGCCGCCAGACTCGAGCGCCGCCATCCCCGCCGACGAGGCCAGCCAGTGCGTGGATGCCACCATGCCGAACGTGCCGGCCAGCTCAGGCCTTGTCGTAAATGCAAGCTCCTGCGACACTCTTCCTCCGCCCGCATGCCGCGTCCAATGCAACGACCGTATCGCCGTCGTCCGCCGCAACCTAGCCAGCGGCTGCGGCGTCATATTGTCGATCCGGATCACGGCCGAAGAAGGAAACCACCATGGCACCTGCCCCGCTGACCCGGCGTACCCTCGCCGCCGCCGTGCTCGCCTGCGCCGCCCCGCTGCTGGCAGCGTGCGGCAGCACCAGCCCAGGGGCATCAGGCAGCACCAGCCCGAGCACGGTCACCGTCACCGTGACGCCGTCGTCGAGCACGCCGACCACGACGCCGTCCTCGTCAACGCCGGCCGGCCCGCCCACCTGCCAGCCGTCTGCGCTGCATGTCAAGCTCGGCCTGTCCCAGGGCACCGCGGGCAGCGTCTACCAGGTGATCGACTTCACCAACACCTCAGGCAGCGACTGCTCGATGTTCGGCTATCCGGGTGTCTCGTTCGTCACCGGTCCTGGCGGCAGCCAGATCGGCGCGCCGGCCACCAGGAACCCGGCTTCGTCGCCGAAGCCGATCACGCTGGCACCCGGCCAGGTGGTGAACTCGGTGCTGCAGGTGGTCGACGCCGGCAACTACCCGGCCAAGGACTGCCTGCCGGTGACCGTGCACTGGCTGAAGATCTACCCGCCAGGCGACTTCAGCCCGCTGTACCTGCACTACACCACGCAGGCGTGCTCGAAGGCGGGCAAGTCGATACTCACCGTGCAAGCCATCGTCAATGGCTCTGGCGGAAATACCTGATCAGGGCATACCTGCCTGACCTGCGGCGGCCGAGCAACCATGGCCGCGCGCCGCTGCGTCATTGACAGCAGAGGGCCCTACCCCCTGGCTGAAGGACGACGCAATGAGCGCACGACGCGTTCCGCGCGGCCGAGCCGCGATCTGGTGCACCTGCGCGGGAGTCGCTGTCGGGTTAGCCGGCTGCGGGTCGGCCGCCGAGCCGACCGCGGGCTCTGGCACCAGCCACCAGGCCGCCGCCAGCACCGCGGGAAGCTCATCGGCCGCGCCGCCGCACACCCAGGCTTCCGCGGGCACCAGCATGAGCACGCCGGCCAACACGCCGGCCGCGACGAGCTGTCAGGTCAGCGGGCTGCGCATCACCTTGGACGACGCAGCGTCCGGCGTCACCGCGGGCAGCTCGCTGCTGCCGATCGAGTTCACCAACACCTCGGCGGTCAGCTGCACGATGAGCGGCTACCCGGCAGTCTCGTTTACCACCGGCGCGTCCGGGACGCAGATCGGCGCCGCCGCGGTACCCGACCGCGCGGTGAAGGCGGTCTCGGTGCTGCTGTCGCCCGGTGGCCAGGCGCACGCCTGGCTGCAGGTGCTCAGCGCGGGAAACTACCCGGCGGCCAAGTGCCGTCCGGCGACCGCGGCGGGGCTGCGCATCGACCTGCCTGGCGCCGCCGCGCCCAACTTCATCAGGCACCAGTTCGCGGCCTGCGCGGCCGAGGTGCAGGGCACCGAGCTGCTGGTGGTGCAGCCGATCACCGCCGGCCAGGCAGAGCGCGGCACCGCTCCGTAGCGCCCGGCCGCCCAGCGCGCCCCCGGCCGCGGCGACCAGCGCCGGCCGGCCCGATCAGTCTGGCCCGCGGTTTCCGTCCGGAACAGCAGGACCCGCACAACCGGCCATCCGGGCGGGCTGGCAAGCTGATGACAAGGAGGGCGGCGGTCATGGGCGACTGGCAGCGGCAGATCGGCGCGATGACGCTGTTCGTGCAGGACCTCGACCAGGCGAAGGCGTTTTACCAGCGTGCGTTCGGCCTGCAGCCGCAGTTCGAGGAAGCGGACACGGCCGCGTTCCGGTTCCACGACCTGTTCGTGTTCCTGCAGCAGGCCGACGGGCTGCCAGGGCCGGCCGGCGCGGTGCTGCAGAAAGGCCGCGACGGCGTCGGCCAGTTCGCGATCATCGTCGAGGACGTCGACTCGGTCTGCGCGGAGCTGCGGTCCCGTGGCGTGCAGCCGCTCAGCGGCCCGGCCGACCGGCCCTGGGGCATGCGCACGGTCACCTTCACCGATCCGGCCGGCTACGTCTGGGAGATCGCCCAGGAGATCCAGGCGGACGCGACCGCCTAGCTGGCTGCCTGCCCGGGCCGGCGGCGTGAGAACATGGATCGGCACATTCACACGTGAAGGCAGTTCTGCAATGTTCGCAGCCGTCAGGGGACGCAACCGCACGCGGGCTGGCGCGCAGGCGCTGGCCGCCGCCGCGTTGCTGGCCGGCGGCATCGCGCTCAGCGGCTGCGCCGCGCCAGCTCAGGCCGGCGTGCAGATCGACCTGGTCTCACCGCAGGTCATCGTGCCGGACTCGGCAGGCACCGCGGCCGCCTACGTCACCATCCAGAACAACGGCGGTGCCGACAAGCTGATCGGCGCCAGGCTGTCGACCGGCGGCATCGTGGCGCTGCGCGGGCCGTCCAGGGCCAATGCGGCCATCATGCGGACGGTCAAGTTCATCGCGATCCCGGCTCAGTCCACGGTCAGGCTCAACCCGAACAGCTTCCACCTGCTGGTGACCGACTCCGGGCCGATGAAGGCGGGCCACGAGATCATGATCACGCTGATCTTCGCCAAGGCCGGCAAGGTGTCCGCGCTGGCCATGGTCACCAACCCGCAGACCGGCGGCAGCAGCTACTTCCTGAACTAGCCAGTCACGACACTGGCCTGTGCCAGCACTCGTGATACAGTTTTGGATATATCAGTCTCAGATCCATCGCGAGACCAGCCGCAGCCCGCTTGCCATCACCGGACTCGCGATATATCTTCTTCACAACATGTGCGGTTCAGGGGGACCCGGAGGACTCCATGGCACAGACGCAGGAACTGCGAATCGGCGACGCCGAGCGCGAGGCGGCGGCCAACGCGCTGCGCGATCACTTCGCGCAGGGCAGGCTGACCATGGAGGAGTTCAACCAGCGCCTTGACGCGATCTTCGCAGCCAAGACCCAGCGCCAGCTTGACGAGATCTCCAGTGACCTGCCGCAGGCCAGCCGGCCTGCGGGCCCGCCGCTGCCGGTCGCGACCGCGCCCAGCTACAGCGGCGGCAACGGCTACCAGTGGACCGGGCAGTGCGGGGGCCGCGGCAGCAGGGCACGGCTCGGCTTCGCCGGGTTCTTGCTGTCGCTGTTCGCCAGCTGGCTGATCCTTGTTGACCTGATCACGCCGCACCTGCGCTGGTTCCCCTGGCCGGGCAAGCTCGCGATCTTCGTGGGCATCTTCGCGGTGATCCGCACGCTGATCAGGAAGATCCTCATCCTGATCCGCGGCCGCCGGTAGCCGGCCGGCCGCGGATCAGCCCTGCGTCGGCACCCGCAGCGGCACCACCAGGTAACGGAACGCGCTCGCCGTCCCGCTGGCCGGCTCCTGCGCTGCCTGGTCTATCCAGGTGATGAGGGCCGGCTTGGCCGCGCTGGTGAACTCCAGCCGAACCCTGGCGCTCGCATCCTGGTCGTCCGGCTGCGCCGCCTCGTCGTCAGCGATCGCGTGCCGCGTCGCAGGGTTCACCGCAGCTGCTGCCAGCCCGTCGAGCAGGTAGTGCGGGGCGAACGAGATGACCTGGTCGGTACCGGTGAACGTGACGGGCACCGACTCGGCGGCACGTGCCCGGCCGTTAGTCTCGGCCTGAATGCTGACGCTGTCCTTGCCGAATTGCAGCCGGACCGGGCTCACCCGGTCCGCGACCAGCGAGACCCGGCGCACCGCCTCGGTGAACTGGGCGGCAGGCAGCTCGGCACGGCAGCCGAACTCGGCAGGGAACCTGGCCGCGTACTTGATGTACTCGCCGCCGATCAGCCTGGCGGTGAGCCGCCTGCCGTCGCCCTCGAAACTGATCAGGCCGTCGACCGACTTCGGCTCGGCGGGTCCGCGGCTGACCTGGTGCCTGGCGCCGAGCTGGTCAGCGGCGGCCCGGCTTATCGCGGCCGCCGCCGCGCGGATGGCGCCGGCCGCGTCGTCGGCGGCGGCGGCGTCCTGAACTGGACCGGCGGGGTCGCCGCCGGCCCCGGCAGCCTCCCCGACCGCGCTGAACGCGATGCTGACGCTGGCCGCGCCGGCCATCGAGCGTGCCGCCTCGGCCAGTGTCCTGGCCGGCACCAGCGCGATGATGCGCTGGTCTGGCCGTGCCGGGCGCCAGTCGAGCGTGCGCACCGCGAGCCGGTACCTGTCGGTGGCGGCCAGCGTCATCGCAGGCCCGTCGATGTCCAGGCAGACCGCGGTCAGCATCGGCAGCGTGTCGTCCCTGCTCGCCGATGGCACCACCTGGGCAGCCGCCGCGGCAAGCACCGCGCCGTCGATGGCGCCGGCCGCGGCGGGCAACTCCGGCAGGGCCGGGTACTCGTCGAGCGGCAGCGACACGATCTCGAATTCCGCGCCGCCGCAGCTCACCGTGACCAGGCCGGCGGCGGCCAGGCCGACCTCGACCGGCTGGCCAGGCAGGCTCCGCACGATCTCCGCGAGCAGCCGGCCAGGCACCAGTGCGGTGCCTGGCTCGGGCACCACGGCGGCAATCCGCACCCGCGCCGAGACCTCGTAGTCAAAGCACGACAGCGTGACGCCGTCGTCCTCCGCTTGCACCAGCATGCCGGACAGCACCGGGATCACCGGCCTGGCCGGCAGCGCCCGCGCTACCCACGCGACCGCGTCGCCCAGCATGTCGCGCTCGACCCTGAACTGCACTTCCGCCTCCGCCCGACCCGCGGCCCTGCCCCGATCGTGACACGCGACACCGACAGCGCGCGGCGCACGCGCGGCCGCCCGCGAGTCAGGCCAGCATGCCAGGCGGCACCGATGCCAGCGCCGCCTCGATCGCCTTTGCCAGTGCCCTTGCCGACTCCGCGGTCAGCTCAACCGCGACCCTGGCCGACGGGCCCTGGCGCGGGTTCAGGAAGTCGATGTTCAGCGTGTGGTCGGCCATCGCGTGCACCGGATGATCGAAGTAGACGCTCGCGTCGCTGAGCGCGAACCAGCCGGTCGCGCCCTTCCCGCTGCCGGTGATCTGAATCTGCTCGGTCAGGTACGTGCACATGCGAGCGCTCCTCAACCGGCCAGGTAGCGGCCGTAGAAATCCCAGATCTTCGCCCAGCCGTCGTTGGCTGCCTCGACGCGGTACGCGGCGCGGTCTGTGGTAAAGAACGAGTGCCCGGTCCCGTCGTAGGTGTGGAACTCGTGCTCCTTGCCGAGGTCGTCGAGCACCCGCGACAGCTCGGCGGTCTCGGCCGGGGCGGGGAACTTGTCGTCGGCGCCGAACAGGCCGAGCAGCGGGCAGGACAGGTCCTTGGACAGCCCGACGATCGGCTGCACCTTCATCGGCATGCCCTCAGGCGGCGGGTTCACGATGCAGGCGCCATAGCAGTCGACGGCCGCGTCAAGCTGCAGGCTGCACGCGGCCAGGAACGACTGGCGGCCGCCGGAGCAGTAGCCGATGACGCCGGCCTTGCCGTTGGCGCCCGGCAGCGCGCGCAGGTAGCCGGCCGCGGCACCGACGTCGCCGACCAGCCGGTCGTCTGGCACGCCGCCGCTGGCCCTGCTGGCGGCCGCGGCGTCGTCAGGGCTGGCGCCTGGCGCGTCACGATGGTGCAGGTTCGGCATCAGCGCCGCGTAACCGTGTGCCGCGAACTTCCTGGTGATCTCCTTGGTGCCTGAGTCATAGCCAGGCATGTGATGGATCACCACGACGCTGCCGAACGGGCCGTCACCCATCGGCCTGGCCAGGTAAGCCTCGATCTCGTCTCCGCCGTAACCGTTGATGCTGATGGTCTCGGCGGTCAGTGCCTCATTCATGCGCTAGCTCTCCCAGGGGGTGCGGGCGGTGAGTTGCCGGATGCGGCGTGTTCCATCCTGCCAGCGCCGCTCCCGGCGTTGACGCTGGAGTCGGCGTTTGGCTTCCGTCATGATCGAGTCATGGCGGTAGCCGCGGGAGGAGCGCTGGCATGAGTCCGACCATCGCCATCGTGGTGATCGTCTTCCTGGTCGTGGGGGTGATATTCGGCTGGCACGGCCAGAAGGCGACGGCGGCGCACGGGGACGTGAAGGTTGCCAAGAACAGGCTGCGGGGCGGCCGCAAGACGCGGCTGCGCAGCGGCCTGTGGATCGCCGCGCTGGTCGCGATCACGGCGCTCGGCGTCCTCGACGTGATCCGCTGACCCAGCGGCTCAGGCCACCAGCAGCTTGGCGCCGAAGTCGGCGGTCTGGAGTTCGAGCAGCTCGGCGTTGCGTGCTGCCCACCGGCCCGAGTCCAGGTCGGCGGTGAGTGCACGCACGAACCGCTCGTTGGCCGGCTTGCCGATCAGGTTGAAAACCGAGATGCCCCGCCTGACCTGCTCGTCCAGGTACGCCTCCGGCCGCCGCCAGAAGGCGTAGAAGAATCCGTCGACGCAATCCCACGGAATCAGGATCGGCTCGGCCCTGGCGCCGAGCGCGGCGGCGCGCTCGGCCAGCGTCGGCCTGGAGCTGTACAGGCTGGCGAACTCCGGCAGGTAGTCGCGGGTCAGCCAGAACCGTTCCAGCAGCACCTCGAACTGGAAGACCACGACGCGCCGCGCGACCCTGCGCATCTCCCGCAGCCCGGCGATCGGGTCCGGCCAGTGGTGGTCGGACAGCACGGACATCGCCGCGTCGAACGACTGGTCGGCGAACGGCAGGCTGCCGGCACTGGCCGCGATGCACGGCGCGGCGCCCGGCCGGCGCTGCGCGCGCATCACTGCTGACGGCTCCACGGCGGTGACTTCCCGGTCCGGCGGCTCGTACGACCCGGTGCCCGCACCGACGTTCAGCACCGTGCGCGCGTCGCCGAGCGCCGCCCAGATCTGCGCGGCGATCCTCGGCTCGGTCCGCCTGGTCGTGGTGTAGCTCACGCCGATCGAGTCGTACAGCTGGGCTACCTGCATGAGCGCTCGTCCTCCTGGCTATTGGCGGGGCTTGCCCGGTTCCGATCCTGGCAGCGCGCAGGTCCGCCCGCCAGCCGGATTCCGCTGAGATAGTTGAGTCACGCAAAGATTGACACTCTCAACCGCCGGCCGTTATGTTTGAGTTGCTCAACCATTGAGCGACTCAACAGGGAGACAGATGCAAGCCAGGCCCGGCACCGACGAGCTGAGCAAGGACATCCTTGACGGCTTCTTCGAGCTGATCAGCCGCGTCATCGGGCAGGGCGAGAAGCTGGCCCAGCATCTGGCCATCCCCGGCTCGTTCATCAAGGCACTGCACACGATGGAGTGCCCGATGGCGATGAAGGAACTGGGCAAGCGCATGCAGTGCGATCCCTCCTTCGTCACCCTGGTAGCCGACATGCTGGAGCAGCGCGGTCTCGCCAAGCGCGAGCCGCATCCAGCCGACCGCAGGATCAAGAACCTGGTGCTCACCAGCGCGGGAACTGACCTCAGGCAGCGAATCGAGGCGGAAGTCTCGGCCCGGATGCCGTGGAACAGCGCCCTGTCCGATGATGAGCGCGCGCAGCTGCTTGCCCTGATCCGCAAGATGCTCACCACCGACGCCGCCGGGGCGGCCGACGCCGAGCACAGCCTGCACATACCCGCCGATCCGATCGACTCGTCGGACCCGCGCCTCGCCAGGCAGGCCAACCACCTGCTCACCAAGGACATGTCCGCCAGCCCCCCGGCATCGACGGGGGAGGTGACATCGGCCGTGAGCGGCACCACCGGCACCGACTAGGCACGCCGCCGCCCGGCTCACCGCACAGCCACAGACCTCGCACAGGGTGACCGCACGCCCTGGCTCGGATCAGCACGCCCGTCAGCACCACGGCGTTGATCGGCACTGCCCGAATCGAATACGTACAGTAACGAAGGAGTCACTCTCGTCATGCATGCGAAGACTGATGGCCCTGCCGGGACAACCCGGGGCTCAGGGTCGTCGGGCAGCACTGCCGTCCTTGACGGCAAGCCCGAAGTCAGCGGCGGTCCGGCGCACCGGCACCTCGGCCTGGCACTCGTCGTCATCGCAGCCGCGCAGCTCATGGTGGTGCTCGACGCCACGATCGTGAACGTCGCGCTGCCGCACATCCAGCACGCGCTCAGCTTCACCGGCTCAGGGCTCGAGTGGGTGGTGAACGCCTACGCCCTGACCTTCGGCGGCTTCCTGCTGCTCGGCGGGCGGGCCGGCGACATCCTCGGCCGCCGCAGGGTGTTCGTGGCCGGCATCGTGCTGTTCTCGCTGGCCTCGCTGGCCGGCGGGTTCGCCACCAGCCAGGCCTGGCTGCTGACCGCGCGCGCAATCCAGGGCATCGGCGGCGCGATCGTCGCGCCGACAGCGCTGTCGCTGATCACCACGAACTTCCCCGAGGGCCCGCGGCGCAACCGGGCCATGGCGGTCTATGCCGCGATGAGCATCGGCGGGGCCGCTGTCGGCCTGCTGGCCGGCGGCGTGCTCACCACCTACGCGTCCTGGCGCTGGGTGCTGTTCGTGAACGTGCCCATCGGCATCGTGGTCGCGCTGACCGCGCCGCGGGTACTCAGCGAGTCGGTGCGGCACCCCGGCAGGTTCGACCTGCCTGGTGCGATCACCGGCACCGCCGGGCTCGCCGCGCTGGTCTACGGGCTGTCGAGCGCGGCCACCAGCGCCAACGGCGTCTCGCACTGGGGTGACGCCAAGGTGATCGCCTCGCTGGCTGCCGCCGTGGTGCTGCTGTCGTCGTTCGTGATCATCGAAGTGCGCAGCAAGCACGCGCTGATGCCGATGCGGATCTTCGAGAACCGGAACAGGTCGGGCGCGAACCTGGTGATGCTCTGCGTCGGCACCGCGATGTTCGGCATGTTCTTCTTCCTCACCATCTTCGTGCAGTCGGTCTGGGGCTACAGCCCGATCAAGACCGGGATCGCCTACCTGCCGATGGTCGCCACGATCATGGCGATGGCGGGAGTCAGCGCGGTGCTGGTCACCAGGATCGGCGCTCGGCCGGTGCTCATCGCCGGCGCCTCGGCCGCGACCGGCGGCATGTACTGGCTGTCCCGGATCACCGAGCACAGCAGCTACGCCGGCGGCCTGCTCGGCCCGATGATGCTCACCGCGGCCGGGCTCGGCATGCTGTTCATGCCGCTCACCCTGGTGGCGCTGTCCAAGGTCGCCGACCGGGATGCCGGCGTCGCCGCCAGCCTGCCGAACGCAGGCCAGCAGATCGGCGGCTCGATCGGGCTGGCCCTGCTCGGCACGGTGGCCTGGACGGTGGTGGCGAACACCGTGCGGCAGGCAACCGCTGCCGCCAGCGCGGCGGCCGCGAAGGCCAAGGCGGCCGGGCACGCGGTGCGGCTCACTCCGGCCCAGCAGGCGGCCGCCGGCAAGGCCATCTACGACCATGCCCTGGCCACCGGGTTCTCCCGCGGCTTCGAGGTGTCGGCGGGCATCGCGGTGGTCGCGCTCATCCTGATCATCGCGATGATCAGGGTGACCAGGCAGGACCTGGCCGGCGTGCGCTCGCCGATGATGGGTTAGACCTCGCCGAAGGCACGTGGGGAAGATTGCCGTCGCTAGAGCGACGGCAATCTTCCCCACGTGGAAACGCTGCACGCACGAAGCGGGTTCGGCGCGTACTCAGAGTCATCTCCTGTTACGCTTAGCGACCTGTCGGCCGTCTTTGTGCTGCGGACGGAAGCAGTTCGCGCCGACGAAGCTACTGTGCGTCACACCCCGCTACGCATCGACTCGCTCGGACAGCTACCGGCCCGGCCGCACCGGGCCGCGAAGCCGGAAGGGGACTCCTTGATGACCCGATCCAGCCTCGCGCCCTACGCCGCGAGGCTCGCACGCGTTGCCGCGGGCGACGAGCAGCGCAGGTTGTCGCCGGCCATCGGCCCCGGCCCGCTGATCCGCTACTCCTGAGCCACACACGACACGGGGAAAGACAGAACTGGGGGACCAATTTCATGATCAGATCTGACAAGCCACTGGCGCGCCGCGCCCGGCTGACGGCGTTCAGCGTCGCGGTCCTCGCCGGAGCTGCCTTGCCGGCCGCCGGGTTGCTGGCCAGCCCGGCAAGCGCGGCCCCGCCGGTGCCACCGCCGGGAAATCCCACCTGCATCGACACCAATGCCACCACGGTCTCGTGCACGTTCAGGTACAACGGCAGCGCGATCAGCTGGACCGTTCCGGTCGGCGTGACCAGCATCACCGCGACCGCCACCGGCGCCAACGGCGGCAGCGGCAACTCCGGTGACGCCAGCCCAGGCGGCACCGGCGGCGTGTTCGAGGGGACGCTGACCGGCAGTGCCCTCAGCGGCACCACGCTCAGCGTGTTCCCCGGCGGCCAGGGCGGCAATGGCTCAAACGGGAGCGGCGGCGGCGGCGGCGCGAACGGCGGCGGCAATGGCGGCACCGGCAAGAGCAGCGCCAACGGCGGCGGCGGCGGCGGCGCGAGCACGATCTCGGTCGGCGATGACCTGCTGCTGGCGGCCGGCGGCGGGGCTGGCGGCG
>JASHQL010000583.1 GCA_030039155.1 Streptosporangiaceae bacterium
CGCTGACCGCCGAGCAGGTCGGCGCGGCCGGGCGGGCGCTCGAGCTGACCGTGGCCTACACCAAGGAGCGGGTGCAGTTCGGCCGGCCGGTCGGCAGCTTCCAGGCGCTGCAGCACCGGATGGCCGGCCTGCACGTGCTGGTGCAGTCGGCCAGGTCGCTCTCGTACGCGGCGGCCGAGGCGGCGGCGCGGGGCGCCGACGATGTGGCGTTGCGCGCGGCGAGCGCCAAGGCGTACTGCTCCGAGGCGCTGCAGCGGGTGGCGGCCGAGATGATCCAGTTGCACGGCGCGATCGGGGTGACCTGGGAACACCAGGCGCAGCTGTTCTTCAAGCGCGCGCACGGGGCCGGGCAGCTGTTCGGCCCGCCAGCCGAGCACGTCGGCCGGGTGGCCGATGCGGTCATCGGGCCGCCGATGTGACGCAGGTCACATTTGTCTCCGATCCGGCCGCGTAACGCAGGCCGGCCCGCGGTCGCTTGCGTGGGTGATGCCGATGGCCCGGAAATGGGGCTGTGCGGCCTGACCAGAAGGAGAACCATGCGCGTTTCCCGAGGCACCATGGCGGCCAGGTTCGGCGCCCTGGCCGCTGCCGCAGCGATCGTCGTCGGCGGCGGCGCGGCCGCCGCGAGCGCTGCCACCGCGGCCCCGGCGGCCAAGCTGCCGACCGCACTGTCCATCCAGGCATCCACGCCGCGGACCCACCACCACATCACGTTCGCGGTGATCAAGGGCGAGCTCACCTCGAGCGGCGTCGGGCTCAAGTTCAAGGCGGTCTGGCTGGCCAAGCAGGGCCCGAAGGGCCACTGGCACCTGGTCCGCCGCGAGTTCACCCACCGCAACGGCTGGGTGCGGTTCCTGGTGCACACCCGCAGGACGGCGAACTACGCGCTGGCCTTCCGTGGCACCCCGAACTTCCAGCGCTCACACAGCGCGGTGGTCACGATCACGGTCCCGTCGCAGGGCTAGCGGTCTTCAGGCAGTGACACCGGCGGGCACGCTGCTGGTCCCTGGGCCGGTCGGGGGGACCCAGGTTCAGCGAGAGCGGCCGCAGCACGCCCGCCGGTGTGACACCCTAGCTGGCGCGATGGCGAGTGATTTTGGGGTCCTTGACGACGCTCTGTCCAGGGCTAGCTCAGGGGACGAGACCGGGTTCCTGCAGCTGTGGCGCAGCATGCAGCCGCGGCTGCTCCGGTTTCTTCGCGTGCTCGGCTGCGTCGACGCCGAGGATGTCGCGAGTGAGACCTGGCTGCAGGTGGTCAGGGACCTGCACCGGTTCTCTGGGAACGAAGAGGACTTCAGGCGCTGGCTGTTCACCATCGGGCGGCATCGCGCCATCGACGCGGCCAGGGCAAGCCGTCGCCGCCCGGCCGCCTCGGCGCCGGTCGGCGCCGAGGCGCTCACCTCGATCGCCGATACCCAGCAGGTCGAGGATCAGGTCCTTGACGGGCTCTCGGTCAGCGCGGCGATCGGCCTGCTGGCCGGGCTCTCCCGCGATCAGGCTGAGGCCGTCGCGCTGCGGGTGATCGCCGGGCTCGACACGCAGGCCGTGGCTCAGGTGCTCGGCAAATCCACCGGCGCGGTCCGGGTCGCGCTGCACCGCGGGCTGCGCGCGCTGGCAGGCGATCCGGCGGTGCGTGCGCTCGCGGCCGCCGCCGGGACTGGCTCTCAGGCGTTCGAGGAGGTGGACTCATGAGCACGGACGACCGGGATGACCTCGGGCCACTCGAGCCTGGTCTCGACAAGCTGTTCAGGGTCCTGACCTCCGGGCCTTCGCGGGATGAGCTGGCGGGCGAGCAGGACGCGGTGACCATGTTCAGGACGGCGCGGCAGTCCGCCGGCCCGCCGCGGCCGGCCACCACGCAGCGGGCCGAGCGCAGGGCGCGGCAGCGGAACTGGGGGATCAGGCGGACGATAGCCGTCGCCACCGTGGCGTTCGTGGCCGGCTTCGCCGCTGCTGCCTACGCGGAGGTCCTGCCGGCGCCGGTGCAGCACGTGGCCTACAAGGTGCTCGGCTTCGCCGGGGTGCCTGACGCGCCGGCTCAGCACAACCAGCCGCAGTCAGGACGCACCTCGCCCGCGTCGGCCCCGGCCGGGAGCGGGTCGAGCCAGTCGGCCACCGGCAGGTCGTCGAGCCCGGCCTCGTCGCCGTCGCCGAGCCGGTCGCGCACCTCGTCGCCGCGGCCGGGCAGCTCAACGTCGACAGCGCCGCCCCCGCCGCCGCAGCTATCGGCGGCCGCAAGCCAGAGCCAGATCGCCGCTGGCGGCTCGGTCACCATCACCGGCTCGGCGACCAGGCACGGGACCGGCGCGCGCGGCGTCAGCGTGACCCTGCAGGAGCTGACGGCGAGGCACCGGGTCTGGACGACGGTGACTCAGGGCAAGACCGGGCGCAATGGCCAGGTAGCGCTGACTGTCAGTGACCTGACCGTGAACGCCGGGTTCCGCGTCACCGCAGCCGGCTCGGTGCCGAGCGCGCCGGTGCTGGTCACCGTGGTGCCGCAGGTCACGGCCAGCGTGCTGACCCGGCCGAGCGGCCGCCGGGCTGTGATCAAGGTCGTCTGCCTGTACGCGCAACCTGGCAACGTGGTGGTGCTCGAGGTATACCGGGCCGGCGTCTGGGTACCGGTTCGGGCACACAGGATCGGCGGATTGCTGAAGACTGGCTTCGTGGTAAAGGTGCCGTTGACCAAGACAAGAACGCTGCAGGTGGTGCTGCGCGCGACCCGACTGCACGCGAAGGCAGTCAGCAACGAGGTCACGGTCGGGCCGAGGGTGTGAGCCCGCCAGCCGGGCCAGGCCAAGGGACTGCCGCGCATGGTCAGCGGCAGGCCAGGATCCGGATGGAGTGGGGCGCCGCGGGCGCGGCAGCCGTCGCCACCGGCGCCGACTTTGCCGTCGTCGTCGACGTGCTGAGCTTCACCACCACCTTGTGCGTGGCCGTCGAGGCCGGCGTCGAGGTGATCCCCAGCCCGTGGCAGGGCGCGGCGGCTGCCGAGCTTGCCCGC
>JASHQL010000584.1 GCA_030039155.1 Streptosporangiaceae bacterium
ACGCTGGACCGGGCCGCCGAGCTGCTCGGCGGCTGACCCTTGCTGACCGGCTGACCCGTGCTGACCGGCTGACCCGTGCTGACCGGCTGATCGTTGCTGGGTGGCTGACTCGTGCTGACCGGCTGACTCGTGCTGGGGTGGCTAGCGGTCCAGGATGCGCAGCCGCTGCGGGTCGTACAGCGGCCCGAGTTGCAGCCGGACCGGCACGTCGCCGGCCGGCGTGCGCACCCGGAAGCCGCCGCCCTTGAGCCACTCCCCCGTCACGCCATCCTCGCACCGCACCTGCGCCAGCCCGACCGCGCCGCCGACGGTGTAGCCGTAGGCCGCGGCCCGGATGTAGCCGACCCATGACCCGTCAAGCAGCACCGGCTCGTTACCGAACAGGTCCACCGCCGGATCTTCGGCCAGCAGGCTGACCAGCCGGTCGCGCGGCGGGCCCGCCGCCTTCGCCGCGAGCAGCGCGTCGCGGCCGTTGAACCCGCCCGGCTTGTCCCAGGCCACCGCGAAGCCGAGGCCGGCCTCCAGGGGGTTGTCGGTGTTGTCGATGTCGACGCCCATGTCCCGGTAGCCCTTCTCCAGCCGCAGGCTCGACATGGCCGCCAGCCCGACCGGGCGGAAGCCGAGGTCGGCGCCGGCCGCCATCAGGTCGTCGTACACCCCGGCGGCGAACTCGGTCGGCACGTGCAGCTCCCAGCCAAGCTCCCCGACGTAGGTGACCCTGATCGCCAGCACCGGGGCGTACCCGACGTCGACCGGCTTGGCGGCCAGGTAAGGGAACGCGTCGTTGGACAGGTCGGCGTCGGTCAGCCGGCTGATCAGCTCACGGGAGGCCGGCCCCTGCACGGTCAGCAACGTCGTCGCCGAGGTGACGTCGGTGACCGTAACCAGCTCGCCCGGCCTGGTCTCCCGCCTGATCAGCGGCTCGATCCTGCGGTGAATGACGTCGCTGGCGATGACCAGGAACTTCTCCGGCTCCAGCCAGCTGACGGTGAGGTCGGCCACGATCCCGCCGCTGCTGTCCAGCCACTGGGTGTAGACGATGTGGCCCTGCGCGGCGGTGACGTGGTTGGCCGACAGCCGGCTGAGCACCGCGGCGGCATCGGGGCCCTGCACGATCAGCTTGGCCATCAGGCTCATGTCCAGCATGCCGACGGCTTCCCTGACCGTCGCGTGCTCGCGGCCGACCAGGTCGTGCGCGGCCGGCCTGCCGAACGTCATCGCTGGCCGCGGCTTGTCGTCCGCGGTGGCGAACCACTCGGTGAACTCCCAGCCTGCCGACTGGCCGAAGTGCGCTCCGGCCGCGGCCAGCCGGTCGTGCAGCACCGACCTGCGGATGTTGCGCCCGGTCTTGGGCTGCCAGGCGGGCCAGGCCGCGTCGCCGAACAGCACGCCAAGCTGCTCGGTGGTGCGCTCCTTGCGGAACCTGCGCGTGGTCTCGTACGCGGCGGTCCGGTCGGGCGCGATGTGCGCGGTGTCCACCGGCGGCACCCCGTCGACGATCCACTGCGCGACCACGCTGCCGACCCCGCCGCCGGACAGGATGCCGAGCGAGTTCATGCCGGCCGCGATGAAATACCCGTCGAGCTCTGGCGCCGGGCCGATCAGCGGCTTCACGTCGGCGGTGAACGACTCGGGCCCGCAGAAGAACGTGCGCACGCCGACGTCGGCCAGCGACGGGATCCGGTTCATCGCGCCGGCCAGGTACGGCTCCATCCGGTCCCAGTCGGGCGGCAGCTTGCCGAACGCGAAGCCGTCGGCCACCCCGTCCACCGACCAGGGCGCGCCGACCGGCTCGAACAGGCCGACCAGCATGCCGTCGCCTTCCGGCCGGTAGTAGCCGTAGTTGTCCGGGTCCTCGATGACCGCCAGGTCGGCGGTCATGCCGGGGACGGTGTCGGTGAGCAGGTAGTAGTGCTCGGCCGCCTGCAGCGGCACCCGCACCCCGGCCAGCGCGCCGAACTGCCGCGCCCACATGCCAGCGGCGTTCACCACCAGCTCGGTCTCGATCGTGCCCGCGCTGGTTTCCACGGCCGTGACCGTGCGATTGCTGGTCCGCACTCCGGTGGCCCTGATCCCCTCCAGGACCCGGACGCCGAGCTGGCGGGCGCCCTTGGCCAGGCTCGTTGCGACGCCTACCGGGTCCGCCCTGCCCTCGTCGGCCACGTAGAACCCGGACAGCACGTCGTCGGTCCTGGCCAGCGGCCACATGTCGGCGAGCTCACGGGGCGAGATCTCCACGTCCTGCACCCCGAAGCCATGCATCCAGGCGGCCTCCCGGCGCAGCGCTTCCTGCCGCTGCGGCGTGGTCGCCACCGAGATGTGCCCGACCGGCCGGAACCCGGTCGAGTGGCCGGTCTCCTGTTCCAGCCGCGCGTACAGGTCGCGCGAGTACCGGCTGAAATACAGCGAGGTCTCGTCGGTCATCCCGGCCGAGGTGATCAGGCCGGCCGCGTGCCAGGTCGTCCCGGCGGTGAGCTGGTGCTGCTCGAGCAGCACGACATCGGTCCAGCCCTGGTGCGCGAGGTGATAGGCGATGCTGCAGCCGGTCACGCCACCGCCGACGATCACCACCTGAGCCCGGTCGGGCACGGATCGGCTGCCGGTCACGGGGTCACTGGTCACGACGCACCTCTCTACCGCTGGCTCGGCGCATCTACTCAGGACTCGCCGCTGACCTGGGACAATGACTAGCACGCGGCGCCGATCAGGTCAAAATCCGGCATCGGCGTGCCAGTTGCCGCGGCTAGCTGGTATCTCGCAGCCGACCGGCCGGCCATAAGCTGCTCAGCATGATCGGTCACCCACGTTTGGAGATTTGGTCCTACTGGATGAGCACCAAATCTCCAAACGTTGCGCTGGATCTGCCGTGACGCATCCGCCCTGGGATTTGTCCTACACCGGCGAGGAGGCGGCGCCGTGGGACATCGGCAGGCCGCAGCCCGCGTTCGCGAGGCTGGCGGCCGCCGGGCTGCTGACCGGCCGGGTCCTCGATGCCGGCTGCGGCACCGGCGAGCACTCGCTGCTGGCCGCGGTAAGCGGCGCGGACTCGGTGGTGGGGGTGGACGTCTCCGCGGTGGCCATCGAGCGGGCGCGGACCAAGGCGGCCGAGCGCGGGCTCACCGTGCGGTTCGAGGTAGCCGACGCGCGGCGGCTTGACCGGCTCGGCATGACCTTCGACACGGTGATCGACAGCGGCCTGTTCCACGTCTTCGACGACGCGGACCGGGCCAGCTACGTGCGCAGCCTGGCGTCGGTGCTGCGTTCAGGCGGCACCTGCTACCTGATGTGCTTCAGCGACCGGCAGCCCGGCGACTTGGGCCCGCGCCGGGTCACCGAGGCCGAGTTGCGCGAGGCGTTCAGCCACGGCTGGCTGGTGGCCGACATCACGGCCGACACCTTCGACATCAACCGCGGCCCGATCGGCACCACGGCGCAGGCCTGGCGGGCCACGCTGCGCCGCGCCTGACTGGCTGGCGGGCCCAGGTGACTGGCTAGCGGACGAAGTGACTGGCTCGCCGGCCGAGGTGACTGGCTAGCGGGCCGAGGCGACCGACGCCACCGCGAACACCGCGAACCAGGCGATGGCGCAGGCATAGAAAGCGCGCTCGATCGCGCCGAACTTGGTCCGCAGCCACGGCAGCCCGCGGGACAGCATCATGGCAAGCAGGCAGCCAAGCATCGCCCAGCCGAGCCCGGCCGACACCGG
>JASHQL010000585.1 GCA_030039155.1 Streptosporangiaceae bacterium
CAGGCACGGCGAGCCAGCCAGCCGAGCCGGCCGGCGCCCACTTCGAGCAGGCAGCCGAACGCCGCGTTCCGTTCTGGCTGCGGCCGTTCTCCCGTGACGAATAGGTACTGGCATGGAGCTCACCGGGCGGCAGCGGAAGATCGCATTCGTGGTGATCGTGGTCGCGCTGGCCGCGCTGGGCTTCTACCTCGTCGACCCGGCGGCGGATGGCGCCAGCCGGCCCGGCAGGCATTCCGCAGCACCGGCGGCGTCGCCGGCCGCGCCCTCGGTCACCCCGTCGGCGACCCCGGCCGCCAGCACCTCGCCGGCGGCGGGGCAGGCCGCGAACATCTACCGCTGGCTGCCGTTCACGCCGGCCGGCCTGACCAGCGCCGCTTCGGTGGTCACCAGGTTCGCTGACGCGTACGGCACGTTCAGCTACACCCAGAGCGGCCGGGCCTACCTCGACAGCCTGCGGCCGCTGGTCTCCGGCCAGCTCGGCGAGCAGATCGAGGCCGCCTACGTGACGCCCGGCGTGGCGGCAGCCAGGTCAAAGCTCAAGCAGGTGTCCACCGGCAGCTCGGCCATCAACTCGCTACGCGCGTTCGGCCCGTCCAGCCTGACCTTCGTCGTCACGGTGACCGAGCACATCGCGCAGACCAGCGGCAGCAGCGTGCAGACCGCGCAGTACGCGGTCACCGTCACCGGCGGCGGGTCAAGCTGGCAGGTGACCAGCGTCGAACTGGCGCAGGAGGGCAACTCG
Organism: Streptosporangiaceae bacterium; assembly: GCA_030039155.1. GTDB lineage: Bacteria > Actinomycetota > Actinomycetes > Streptosporangiales > Streptosporangiaceae > JOPF074. The sequence continues at coordinate 743 of JASHQL010000585.1, forward strand.
TGACCCAGCCAACGCCACGCAGCGGGCCCGGCGCCCGCGGCCTGGTGGCCGGGCTGGTGGCGGCGGGCCTGCTGCTGGTGATCGCGGTGATGGTGGTGCCCGCGCTGATGTTCACCGGCGGCGGACTGCTCTACGAGACCGGGACCGCCTGCACCAACACCACCGGCGGTGACTCGGTCCAGCCCGAGCCGAGCGCGGCCGCGGTGAACTCCATCCCGGCGAACTACCTCGCGCTGTTCAAGTCCACCGGCCGGAAGTACCACGTGCCCTGGGTGATCCTGGCCGGCATCGGCAAGGTAGAGAGTGACGACGGGCAGAGCGACCTGCCTGGCGTGCACAGCGGCGCGAACGCGTTCGGGGCGGCCGGCCCGATGCAGATCGGTATCGGCGGCGCGGCCGGTAATACCTGGGGCGGGGCGCCGGTGCACCCGGCGGGCGAGAAGGTGAACGGGGTCGCCACCGATGCCGACGGCCGCGCCGTGGCCAGCGTCTACGACCCGGCCGACGCGATCGCCGGCGCCGCCAAGTACCTGCTCTGGCACGGGGTGCTCAGCAACATCCCGGAGGCGATCTTCGCCTACAACCACCTGTGGTCGTACGTGCAGACCGTGCTGGCCTGGGCCGCGCAGTATGCCCGCGGCGGGTACACGGTGGGCCCGGCGACGGCGGTGGTCGCCCAGCCCGCCTGCGTCGCCGGAATCGCGCAGGCACCGAACAATGCGGCGGCAAATGCGATCGCATACGCCGAGAATCAGCTCGGCAAGCCGTATCAGTGGGGGGCGACAGGCCCGGACGCGTTCGACTGCTCTGGGCTCACCATGGAGTCCTACCGCGCGGCCGGCATCGACATTCCGCGCACCGCGGCAGCCCAATGGCAATGGGGTCCGCGCATTAAGGCAAGCCAGGTGGAGCCGGGTGACCTGGTGTTCTTCGTCGGCGCCGACGGAACTGTGAAGCGGCCGGGCCATGTCGGCATCGTCATTGGCGGCGGAATGATGATTGAGGCATATGCGCCAGGCTTCCCCATCAGGATCGCGCCCTACGGCGGCCGCGACCCGGTCGGCTTTACCCGTCCGTGGGCGCACAAGGGCGTCAACCTCGGCGGCCAGTAGCACGGTGGCGCGGCACGCGCGACATCGCCGCAATCAAGTCGTGCCAATCGCACGCGCGTTATGATCTAGTGCCAATTTCTAAATTTCTCTTTGAAGGCGGATATGGTCAATCAAGGTGAGCTTGTACCTCGGGAGCAGGCTGCATCCGGTATCTCGCCGAAGGTATTTGCCGCCGGGATCGGCGGCGCGGTGGCGACCATCTTCTGGACGGTGATGACAGCCACGCTCTGGAAGCACGTATTCGATGTCGAGCAGGTGTCCACGCTCACTGGTGCGACCGCCTCGTTGCTCTCGCTGGGGTTCGGGTTCTTCATCAGGGACCGGCTACGCAGCGAGAAGATCGGCTTGTCGCGGTGGTCGATCGTGCCCGGCCGGCGCAAGCGGCTGGCCGCGATCGAGACGAACGCGGCCGCGCACGCCCGGGCCGCCACGATCAATGCCGTGCTGAAGACGGCCGCCGCGGCCAACCCGAACAGCTACCAGTGAGCTGATCACCGCAGCAGCCGTGGGCTAGCGTCTGCTGGTGTGTGCTTGCTGATCGCCATGTTCGGCGTGGCCGAGGACGCGCCGCTGCTCGTCGCGGCGAACCGGGACGAGCGGTACGACCGGCCGGCGGTGGCCATGACCGTGCTGTCGGAACGCGCGCCGCGGATACTCGGCGGCAGGGACCTGCTGGCCGGCGGCAGCTGGCTCGCGGTCAACGAATACGGGGTACTGGCCGGGCTGACGAATACGCCGTCACCGGCCGGCCGGGACCCGGCGAAACGATCACGCGGCGAGCTGCCGCCGGCGTTCGCCAGGTTCGCCAGCGCCGAGCAGGCAGTGCGGCAAGTGACCGCCGGACTCGATCCGGCCAGCTACAACCCTTGCTGGCTACTGGTGGGGGACAGGACCGCGCTGTTTTACATCGGCATCGGCGATGGCCCGCATGCCGAGGTTCAGCGGCTTGAGCCTGGTATGCACATCCTGGAGAACGCCTCGCTGCGGCCAATGTCGGCGAAGGCACGGCACGTCGCGGCGCTGGTCGCCGAGGCCAGGGCCGCGCGCGGCGCACCCGGTGATACGGCGGCCGGCCTGGCCGACGCGCTTGCCGCGGTGCTGCCAGACCACAGCCAGCCGCCCGAGATCGCCGGCCAGCCGCCGGTGCGGTACGGCGGCAGGCTGGTGCCGCCTGAGCTGTCCGCTGCCTGCGTGCACACCGACAGCTACGGAACCAGGTCGGCGGCCATCATCACCGTGCCCGCGCGCGGTCTGCCGACGGTGCTGTCTGCCGACCGGCCGCCCTGCACCGCGCCATTCCAGGACTTCTCCGCGCTGTGGGACGCCTGATCAGCGGTGCGGGCTCAGCAGCAGCAGCGGGCTGGGTGCCGGGTACTCCACCACGAGCACCGTCCGGCCGGTGCCGAGCGGCACGGCACTGAGCTCGGCGGGGCGGTACGGCGCGTTCTGCGCGGCCAGGAACGCGCGCACCGACTTGGCGAAGCCCGCCGAGATCGTCGGGTCTGACCGGCTCTGCGCGAGCTCGGCTGACCGCAGCGGCACGCCAGCGCTGGCGTGCGGGCCAGCGTCGCCGAAGCCGAGGATGTAGATCGGGTGCTGCGCGGCGAGCCTGGCAAGCACCACAAGCAGCCGCGAGTCGACCTGGCCGGCGATGAGCTGTGACCTCGCGCCGCGAGACAGGCTGATCCGGCTGCTCGACAGCAGCGTCGCGCCAGACTCCTTCCTCGCGGTCAGGTCGGCGGACAGCGTGGCGGCCAGCGCGGCGGGCCCGTGCGGTGCTATCAGGCCGACGCTGATCTGCGCGCTCCCGGTGCCGAACGCGGCCTGGCGGAGCGGCGCGTCCTGGGCCAGCAGGTCGCTGCCGAGCTGCTTGCGCACCGCCTCGGTCACCACGATCAGGTTGGCCTTGCGCACCGGCGGCCCGCCAGGCCGGACCTCGAGCAGCTGGGCC
>JASHQL010000586.1 GCA_030039155.1 Streptosporangiaceae bacterium
TCCGCTCGCCAGCACCGGCTCGGTGGAGTGGTTCGCCGCTGGCTTCGACGCGTTCCTCGACCAGGTACTCGAGCCTGACGTGCAGCAGATCATCATTACCGATGCGCCCGCGGTGCTCGGGCTGGCCAGGTTCACCGAGCTGGACGAGCGATACGCGTTCACCGCGATCGTGGCCGGGCTGCGGGCCGGCACCGAGGCGGGCCTGCTGGCGGTCGACGATCCGCAGACCTTGGCCAGGCTGCTGCTCGGCGCGCTGACCAGGGCGGGCATGCTGATCGCCAGCTCGGACCAGCCGAGGGCCACCAGAGACGCGGTGAGTGCCACGCTGCGCGGCCTGCTCGGCAGCCTCGCCAGGCGCTAACCGGCCCAGCCGACCGCCAAACCAGCCCGGCCGCCGCGGACCGGCCCAGCCGGCCGCCAACCGGCCCAGCCAGCGCTAACCGGCCCAGCCGGCCGCGATGCCGACGTGCGGCCGCTTGATCTCCAGCTGTCCGGTGGTCTGCGGCTTGGCTGACCCGGCCGGCCACACCGTCAGCCGCAGGTCGGTCACGCCGGGCCGGCCGGCCTGGTGCCAGGCCAGCGCCTGCCCGGCCAGATGCCCGGCAAGCGCAGGACCGCCAGGCCCATAGCCGCTGACCGCGACCGGCAGCCCGGCCCGGCCGGCTCGCGGCGGTCCGGCACCCTTGCTGGCCGGCATCAGCACGGCGATGCCGAGCCGGTCGGCCGAGCCTGGCTCGCTGGCCAGCCCGCCCATCGGCACCAGCGGCGCGGCCGGCGCCCGGCCAGGGCCCGAACTGAACAGCGTCAGCCGGTCAAGGCCAGGCTCGGTCAGGGTGAGCCACAGGTCCAGGTCGCCAAGCTCCGCCACGTCGGCGACGTGCACCGGCGCCGGCACCTCGAACGGCGGCTCGGCCAGTGCTCGCTGCACGGCCTCGGCATCGGCCGGGCTGCCGTCGGCCACCTGCACGAACAGCTCGGGGGCCGGCCCGACCGCCACGGTGCTCTCCGGCCCGGCGAACGCGCCGGCCACCCGGACGAAGCCGCACCGGCACGCCGAGCTCGACTCCCAGTGCTCCCCGGCCCGCTGCAGCGCCACGCTGAGCTGCAGGCCGCGGATCGACAGCGGCAGCACCAGCCGGCCGTCGCCGGTGAGCTGGTCAAGCCAGGCCGGCGGGATGTCCCAGGCGCCGGCGGTGACGATGATCCGGTCGAACGGCGCGGCAGCCGGCTGACCGTAGCCGCCGTCGCCGCAGCTGACCTCGACCGACCCGTAGCCAGCGGCGGCCAGGCTGGCGCTGGCGCGCTGCACCAGCTCGGGATCGATGTCGACGGTGACGACATGGCCGAGGTCGCCGACGATCTGCGCCAGCACCGCGGCGTTGTAGCCGGTGCCGGTGCCGATCTCCAGCACGCGCTGGCCTGGCCCGAGCCTGAGCTGCTCGAGCATGATCGCCATCATCGCGGGCTGGGACGAGGAGCTGACCGGCACGCCGTCGGCATCCCATTTGATGACGAATGCCTCGTCCTGGTACGCGGTGGCCGGCGGCAGCTCGGGCACGAAGACGTGCCGTGGCACCCGGCCGAAGGCGTCCTGGATCAGCGGGTCGAGCGCCCGCCTGGTGTCTCGCAGCGCGGCGACCATCCTGGCCCTGGCAGCGGCGAGCGCGGCCTGCGCCGCGGTGTCGGTCTGCTGCGCCGCGGGGTCGGTCTGCTGCGCCGCGCTGGCGGTCTGCTGCGCAGCGCTGGCGGCCTGGCCTGCGGTGTCCGCCTGGCCTGCGGTGTCGGCCTGCGGGTCTGCGCTGTCCAGCTGGCCTTCTGTGGGTTCGCGATCGGGCATGCCTCGATCACCTCCCGGAACCCACGATAGGCCGCAGCCAACAGGCCGGCAACGTGGTGATCATGGGCTCCAGCACCATAGCGGGTGCTCAACTCCATGATCACCAGCTTGGGCGGCCATCCAGGGAACGGCGCTGCGGGCTCGTCGGCGAGCTAGCTCCGCTCGGCGCGCTGCCTGGACACCGCGTACAGCGCGATGCTCGCGGCGATGCCGGCGTTCAGCGACTCGGCTGGACCGGCGATCGGGATCCTCGCCACCGCGTCGCAGCGCTGCGTCACCAGCCTGGACAACCCCTTGCCCTCCGAGCCGACGACCAGCACGAGCGGTGCGTCGGCGAGTTCGAGCGCGCCGATGTCCTCGCTGCCGTCCGCGGCCAGGCCGACCACGAACAGGCCGGCCTGCTGGTAAGCCGCAAGCGCCCGGTCGAGGTTCACGGTCTGCGCGACCGACGTCCTGGCCAGGGTGCCGGCCGAGGCCTTCCACGCCCCGGCGGTGACCCCGGCCGACCTGCGCGCCGGCACCACGATGCCGTGCCCGCCGAACGCGGTGACCGACCGCGCCACCGCGCCCAGGTTCCGCGGGTCGGTGACCCCGTCCAGCGCCACGATCAGCGGCGGCGACCCCGCCGCCGCGTCGACCAGGTCGGCCGGATCGGCGTAGGCGTACCGGCGGATCCGCAGCGCAATGCCCTGGTGGATGGCACCGCCGCTGATCCGGTCCAGTTCTGCCCTGCCTGCCTCGACCACCGGGATGCCCGCGTCGGCCGCCAGCATGACCGCGGCGCCGATCCGGTCGTCGGCGTCCAGCCGCGGGCCGACGTGCAGCGCGGTGGCCGGCACGCCAGCCTGCAGGCACTCGAGCACGGCGTTCCGGCCGGCCACGATCTCGGCGGCGGTGCCCGCGCCGCG
>JASHQL010000059.1 GCA_030039155.1 Streptosporangiaceae bacterium
CAGGCCGGACCCTGGGCAGCATCGGCCTGCCAGACGGGAGCATCCCGGTCTCCGTCCTCAGCAGCCGGGTACTCCGCCAGCCCGACCCGGACCTCGAACTCGCGGCCGGCGACCGGGTCAGCGTGCTCGCCCCCGTCCCGGCTGACCGCGAACCAGAGCCTGGAGCGGGCCAGTGAGCGACCGACCCGGCGGGAACCAGTCGATGCCCGATGTCGTGGAGCTGATCCTGGCCGAGCATGCACGGATGGGCCTGGCAGATGGCTGTCCAGGCGGCGTGCAACGCCGCCAAGATGCACATCGCCGGCATGGAGGCCGGTCCGACCACCCGGATCCGGCTGCGCGTCACGCCCGCGGCCCGGCGCGACCTGGGCGGCCAGCGGGTGGCGTTCATGACAGCGAACGCCCTCGACCACGCCGCCCTGCGCTTGCGTGATCCTTTCGGGGATCTCGCGCGCGAGTGCTGAGACCGGGCCGGGCAGCACGAGCAATGCGCAGCGAGCCGGCGGCATTGAGAATGTGCGAAGTTTCAGCGGGCGCTGACGGTGGCTGCCGGGCCGGGGTGCGGCCCTGGCGGCCGCTGGTCAGCGCCCGCTGTTCCCGCCTGCGCCGCGCGGCGGGAAGCCGTGCCGTGCCGTGGCGGTCATCGGTCCGGCCGGCCACCCTGGCGGGTCGCCGGCCGGAGCTGCTGGGAGGAACTGAGGTGGCCGGTCATGCGGCCTTGATGGTCTCGTGGCTGCCGTCGACGCTCACCGTCGCGTCCCGCCGGTCGAACCCCGACACCGCGAAGGCCAGCGACCCGGCGGTCAGGGTGACCGCGCCCAGGCCGAACAGCACCAGCGAGCCGATGTAGGCGATCTGCGAGACCTTCCACCAGCCGAACGCGTTCAGCAGCATGCTGCGCAGGGTGTCACCGCGGAACACCGTCTGCACCTGGGCGGCCAGCGCCGTGTTCGCCGGGTGCGTCATCGACTCGGCCGACAGCTGCGAGTAGGTCTTCCCCGCGCCGATCTCCCGCAGGTGCACGGCGATGAAGTTGTCGGCGTAGGCCTCGGCCTGCTGCCCGGTCAGCAGCTGCTGCCCGGCGTACTGCGACACCGACGGGATCATCGACGGGGTGATCTCGGTCCCGGCCTTGGGGTGCGCGAACGCCGCCGCGGACGGGAAGTACACCTTTTGCGCGGCCAGCTGGCTGGTCACGTCGTTGTGAATGTAGGCAGACCCCCACAGGGTCAGCCCGGCCACCGCCAGCAAGATCACCCCGAAGGCGATCCCGGCGGCCCCGGCAAGCTTGGTAATCGGGTTGCGGCGCATTGTCCTGCTCCTGTCCTTGCCGCCTGCCTCCCCGGCAGGCAATCCCTGAACCGACAAGCCGAGCATCCCGCCCAGGCCCCCGGCCCCGGCACCGCCGAACAGCCCCCCGCTCCAGGACGAAAGACCGCACTTTCCCGGGACTAGTGGCTCCCCCGGAGTACCACCATCAAGAACGACACCTGAGCCGCGAACGCCAGCACACGGTTCTTTACCAGCTGGGTGCGCGGGTGTCAGGCTTGGCGGATGACGCCGCCGGTCAGGTACTGCGGTACGCCGGCGGGCCGGGTCGCCTACTCGATCGCTGGCGCTGGCCCGCCGTTGCTGTGCGAGACGGGCTGGGTTTCGCATCTGCGCGGTCAGCTTGAGCTGTTCGGCTTCGGCGGGTTCGTGGCGCGGCTGGCGGAGCGGTTCACGGTGATCCGGTATGACAAGCCAGGGTGCGGCCTCTCGGACCGTGACCCGGCTGACCTGTCGTTCGATGGGCAGGTGGCGACGGCGCTGGCGGTCGCTGATGCCGCCCAGGCCAGGCGTTTCGTCATGTTCGGGGCCTCGCAGGGTGGCCAGATCGCGGCAGCTGTGGCAGCGAAGTTTCCTGACCGGGTCGAGGCGCTGGTCCTTTACGGCGTCTGCGCCAACGGCGCGGATCTGGCACCCGCGGAGGTCCGGGAGTCGATCGTGTCACTGGTGCGGGCGAACTGGGGCCTGGGCCTGAAGATGATGACCGGCATTTTCGTCCCTGAGCCGAGCGCTGACGAGATCGAGGCGCTTGCGCGTTCCCAGCGGGAGAGCGCATCGGCCGCAGTGGCCAGCCGGCTTCTCGATGTCTACTACGGAACAGACATCAGACAGCTGCTCCCAGCGATCCGGGCGCGGACAGCGGTCCTGCACCGTGAGGGTGACAGGGCCACGAGCTTCGAGCTCGGCCAGCAGGTAGCCGGCCTGATCCCTGGCGCGGTGCTGTTCCCGCTGGCAGGTTCCAGCCACCTCTTCTACCACGGGGACTGGCCCGTCGTCGCCGATACGATCCTCGGTTTCCTGGGCGAGGCCGCGGACGTGCCACCGCCGCTGACCCACCGTGAGATGGAGGTCGCGGGGCTGGTCGCCGAGGGGCTCACGAATCAGGCGATCGCCACGCGTTTGTCGATCGCGCCGAGAACCGCCGAAGCCCATGTCGAGAACATCAGGCGCAAGCTGCAGGTGCGTTCGCGAGCGCAGATCGCCGGATGGGTGACCGAGTACCGGTTGCGAGCGGCCGGTAGGTAGTTCGCCCGATAGCCGGCCCTGCCAGGCCATCCCGCCCCGCCGAATCCGCCGGGACGCCGGTAGTTCACCCGATTCCGGCGGGCACCAGGCGGTCCTAGCGTCGGGATATGCCTGAAACCACGCAGCCAGCCGGCTCTGCCGAAGTCAGGGTTGGCATGTTCCCGCCGACTGACCTGCTCGGCCGCGGGCCGCGCGCCGCCAGCGAGTATCTGAGCCAGGTCGGGGATGCGGGGATCGATCACGTCTGCTGCGGCGACCATGTGAGTTTCTTTGGCGGCTCCGGGTTCGACGGCCTGACCCAGGCCACCGCGCTGGCAATGCTGCACCCGGCCCTGCCTGTTCACATTGGCGTCTACCTGCTGCCGCTGCGCCACCCCGTCCTGGTGGCACGCCAGCTCGCCGATTTCGGTGCCGTCGCTCCCGGCCGGCTGGTTCTCGGCGTCGGCGTGGGCGGCGAGGATCGCCATGAGGTCTCAGTCTGCGGGGTAGACCCCGCCACGCGCGGAAAGCGAATGGACGAGTGCCTGGCTGTCGTCCGCCAGCTCCTGGACGGCGGCACGGTCACGTTCCACGGCGCATTCGTCAACCTCGATGACGCGGTTATCGCGCCCGCCCCGGCCGTGCCAATACCGATTATCGTCGGCGGCCGTTCCGACGCCGCTATTCGGCGGGCGGGCCGGCTTGGTGATGGCTGGCTCGGGATCTGGAACTCGCCAACGCGCTTCGCCGCCGCGGTCCAGCTGGCCGGAGAGGAAGCGGAACGTACTGGCCGGCCCTGCGCACCGTCTCGTCATGCGATGCAGGTCTGGTGCGGGCTTGCTGACACCAGGCAGGCGGCGCGGGCCTGCATCGCGCCGGTCATGGAGGCGTTCTACCAGCTTCCGTTCGAGCGGTTCGCGCGCTACTGCCCGCACGGCACCGCCGATGACGTAGCCGAATTCCTCGTGCCATATGTCGAGGCTGGCTGCACCGAGTTCAACCTGATTCCGCAGGCAGCCGACGCTGACCAGGCCATCTGGGGCGTAGCCGCGGTGAAGAAGCTGCTGGCACGGCTATGACCGGCTCGCTCACCATCGCGCCGCGCTTTTGCGGTCCCCCAGGCAGCGGCAACGGCGGCTACGTGTGCGGGCTCATCGCCGGCTACCTCGACGGGTTCGCCGAGGTCACCCTCCGGCTGCCGCCGCCGCTCGGCAGCCCGCTGGCGGTGGCGCATGACGAAAAGGGATCGGTGCGAGTCGAGGACGGCACATCGGTGATTGCCGAAGCGATCAGTTTCGCTGGCAATCTGGACCTGCAGCTCCCAGGTCCTGTCTCGGTGAGCCGGGCACAGGCCGCGGCCGCGCGATCGCCGCTGCGGCTGCAGCCGGAGTTGCATCCCTTCCCGGCATGCTTTGTCTGCGGGCCGCGGCGTCAGCCAGGTGACGGGCTGCGCATCTGCGTCGGGGCAGTGCCCGGTACCGAGCTGTGGGCAGACGCCTGGTCCCCGGGCGCGGAATTCGCCGACGGCGTCGGCGAGGTCAGGCCCGAGTTCCTGTGGGCGGCGCTTGACTGCCCAGGAGGCATCGGTGCACTCCAGGGTGCGGTCACTGGCGGCGAATCGTACGTGCTGGGCCGGATGGCTGCGATCCGGCTCGGCCCGGTGACGGCAGGCCAGCCCCATGTCGTCGTGGGCTGGCGCGTGGCCGCCCACGGCCGCAAGATCGTGGCCGGCTCCGCGCTGTTCACCGCATCCGGCCAGGCAGTCGCGGCCGCGCGGGCCACCTGGATTTGCCTCGGCGATCCGGCCGGGTCGCCGGCGACCTCGCCAGCAGCGGCTCACCGCCATCGCGGAGCAGACACCGGGAACGGGCAGCAGAAGGCGAGAACGTCATGACAACCACCTTCAAGGCGCACCCGGTGCGCGGACGCCTCAACGCCGGATTCTTCACGGCGCTCGATGGCTACATCAACTGGCTGGTCCGGGACATGAAAGCCAAGGTCTTCGCCGCGCTGCCGGACCAGGTGGTCGAGGTCGGGCCGGGCGTCGGCGCCAACTTCGGCTACCTGCCGCCAGGTTGCCAGCTGATCGCCGTCGAACCGAACCCCCATATGCGCCGAGGATTGGAAAGACGTGCAGCACGCCTGGGCATCGACGTTCAGGTCCGCACGGTGACGGCCGATGCCATCGACCTGGATGACCAGTGCACGGATGCTGTCATCTCCAGCCTGCTGCTGTGCAGTGTCCCCGACCCAGGATGCGTCCTGAGCGAGATCCGACGCATCTTGCGGCCGGGCGGACGCTACGCGTTTCTCGAGCACGTCGCCGCACCCGAGGGCAGTGTCCTCCGCGGCGTGCAGCGCGTCATGCGGGGACCGTGGGCGTGGGCCTTCGAGGGCTGCTCCTGCGAGCGCGACCTCGCGGCAGTGATACGCGCTGCAGGCTTCGCCTCCGTCGAGATCGACCAGTACCGCCTCCGGTCCCCATTCGTGCCGGCCAACACCCAGATTGCCGGAACCGCCATCGCATGACGCTGCGGGCAGCCCAGGTCGCGGCAGCGCCAGGGCTGAGCAGCTATGCCTGCGCTTTGGCCGGGGCCGGGCCGTCCGCATTGGCGAGCGCTGTGGCCGGCAGCCTTACGTGTACCTCGAGGCCGCCGCCGGGCCTGGCGCATGCTTCGGCCTGGCCGCCGTGCGCCCTGGCCACTGATGCCACGATCGACAGCCCGAGCCCGGTGCCATGCCGGCTGCCGGCCCGCCCGGACAGCCGGCGGAATGGCTCGAACAGCCCGGCCGCCTGGTCGGCGGGGATCGGCTCGCCCCCGCTGGCGACGGTCAGCTCGACAAGGCCCCCTTCATGCCTGGTGCTGGCCTGCACCCAGCCGCCGGTGACGTTGTGCCGCACTGCGTTATCGATGAGGTTGCTGACTAGCCGTTCGAGCAGTATCCGGTCCCCGGCTACCCGCGCGGGCGCTAGCGCGGTGCCGATGTTGACTTGCCTGGCGGCGGCGGCCCTGGTGATCAGGTCGATGGCGTCCTCGACCGCGGTGGGCAGGTCGACCACTTCGGTATATTCCAGCCCGCGGTCGGATCTGGCCAGCGTCAGCAGCGCCTCGATCAGCTCCTCGGACTTGTCCACGGCGGCGCGGACCCCGGCCAGCGTCAGCTCTAGCTGCGCCGCGGACGGGGCGGGCTTGGCCAGGGTCACGTCGGTCAATGTGCGCATCTCGGTCAGGGGAGTGCGCAGCTCATGCGAGGCATTAGCCACGAACCGGCGCTGGCTGGCGAATGCGCCGTCGAGCCGGGCCAGCATCGCGTCGAAGGTGTCGGCCAGCTGCTTCAGCTCGTCGGGCGGCCCGGCGAGCGCCAGCCGCCGCTGGAGCAGGCTGTCCTGCGAGGCTGTCCGCGCCGCCTCGGTGATTGCCCGCAGCGGCCGCAGCACCCGGCTGCTGACCGCCCAGCCCAGACCAGCCGCGAGCGCGGTGGCCAGGGCCAGCCCGGCCAGCGAGTACACCAGGAAATCGCGCCGGTCGGCGCTGGCCTGCTCGGCTGCGACGGCCTGCAGCTGCTCGGTCGGCTTGCGGGACAGCTCGCTAAAGACCTTGGCCCTGCCCGCCGCCTTGCTGAAGGCGGCCGATCGTCTGAGCAGATCGCGCCGGTCCTTGGGGCCCCGGCTCGTGAGGGCAGTCGGGTGGACGTGACCGACCTGCGGGTAGGTGGCGCCGATCATGATGCTGCCGAGCAGCAGGAACAGCCCGCCGCAGGCGATCGCTATCCGGGCTCGGACGCTGCTGCGGCGGGGAGTGCGCGGTGCCGGCGCGCCGGTCATGGCAGACGGTACCCGCCGCCGATGACGGTCTCGATCAGCGGCGGCTCACCCAGCTTGCGGCGCAGCCGCATCACGGTCACGGCGACGGCGTTGGTGAACGGGTCGGCGAACTCGTCCCACACCTGGTCCAGCAGCTGCTCGGCGCTAATCACCGCGCCGTCGGCGGACATCAGCACCTCCAGCACGGCGAGTTCTTTGCGGGTCAGCGGCACCGGCTGCTCCCTTCTGGCGGCTCGGCGGCGGGCCCGGTCCAGGGCAAGCTCGCCGCGGCGTAGCACCGACGGCGCGGGCGGCGCCCGGCGGCTCAGCGCCACTATCCGCGCTACCAGCTCGGGAAAGTGAAACGGCTTGGCCAGGTAGTCATCCGCGCCCAGGTTCAGCCCGTCGACCCGGTCGCCGGGCAAGCCGGCCGCAGTCAGCATCAAGATCCGCGCATCGTGGCGGCCGGATAGCCGGGCGCAGACATCGTCCCCGTGCACCACCGGCAGGTCACGATCCAGCACGATGACGTCGTACGGCGCCGCAGCGGCCTTGTCCAGCGCGGCCGCGCCGTCGCCGGCCACGTCGACGGCGAAGCCCTGGTCACGTAGGCCGTCGGCGACGGCCCGGGCCACCACCTCGTTGTCTTCCACCACCAGCACCCGCACCCTTTCATACTGCCCTACCTGGCATAACGCCTAGTTAACAAGGCATTCGGCTCCGGCCAGGTGCGACAAATCCGCCCTGCGACTCCTGCGGGCGACGGCTGTTAAGGCAGTGTTATCGGCCACTTCGTACCCTGCCAGGACCATGAGACTGCTGTGCGACTTCCCCGCCGCGCGTGCCACGCGCGGCGGCGCTGCCGGCCGCGGCCAGGGGGCCAGGCGATGACTGCTGACCTGAACGTTGGCGCTGGTCGAGAGTCCGCCGCCGCGAGGACGCTGATCCAGCTGACGGCTGTGACCAAGCGCTACCAGGGCGCTCCCGCCGTCAACGATGTGAACCTGACCGTGGAGCCGGGCGATGCGGTGGCGGTGATGGGCCCCTCAGGGAGCGGCAAGTCGACGCTGCTGAACCTGATCGCCGGGCTGGACAGGCCGACGAGCGGGTCGGTGCTGGTCGCCGGTGAGCGGGTGGATGAGATGGGCGAGACCGGTGCGGCGCGGTTCCGCCGCCGCGAGATCGGGATGATCTTTCAGTTCTTCAACCTGCTCGAGGACCTGACCGTCCAGGACAATGTGCTGCTGCCCGCGCAGCTAGCCGGCGTACGGCACCGGCGGGCGCGAGCCCAGGCGGGCGAGCTGCTGGCGCGGCTCGGGATCGACCGGTACGCCAACACCTACCCAGGGCGGCTGTCGGGCGGGGAGCGCCAGCGGGTCGCGATCGCCCGCGCGCTGGTGAACTCCCCGCCGCTCCTGCTGGCTGATGAGCCGACCGGGGCGGTCGACACCGCGACCGGCGAGGAGATCGGCCGGCTGCTGCTCGACCTCAACCATGAAGGCCAGACGCTGCTGCTGGTCACGCACAGCCCGGACCTGGCGGCGAGGTATGCGAAGCGCACAGTGCAGCTGGTCGACGGCGAGGTGATCAGCGACACGGTGGCTGCAGGCCGGCCGGAACGCGCGCAGGAGCCGCGGCCGTGAGCGGCGCGGCGGTGCTGAAAGCCGCTGTGGGCGGGATGACCCGCCGGTCGGTGCAGACCGGTGTGATCGTGCTGGTGCTGGCCGCGGCCAGCGCCGCCGCCTTGCTCGGCCTGACGCTTGGGGCCGATGCCAACGCGCAGTTCCTCGGCGCGTTCGCGTCCCAGCACGGCGCGGACCTGGCGGTGACGGTCGACTCGGCCAAGGTCACCACCGCGGAGTTGAACCGAACCCGCCGCCTGCCGGGCGTGACCGCCGCGGTGGGACCGTACCCGGAGACCGCCGTCTACCTGGCAGGCATGAAGCACACGCCGGGCAGCACCCCGAGGCTGCCAACCCATCCAGGCATGACGCCCCCGCCTGGGCTGGCCGTGGTCGGCCGCAGGTCCGCTGGCGGGCCGCTCGATGACATCACGATCAGCCAGGGGCACTGGGCGACCCGGCCCGGCCAGATCGTGCTGTCGGTGAAGGCCCAGTATCCCAGCCAGCGGATCGGCGGCAAGGTCACGGTGACCAGCGCGCCCGGCAGGCCGCAGCTGACGGTCGTCGGGTACGGCAGCACGGTGGTGGGCGATGAACAAGCATGGGTCGCGCCGGACGAGATCGCGGCGCTGCGCGCCAAGGGCGCGCCAGCGCATGTCGAGATGCTGTACACGTTCTCCAGCGCTTCCACCAGCGCGCAGATCACCGCGGATCTCGCCGGGCTGAGGGCGGCACTGCCGGCGGGCGCGATCACCGACTCGATCTCCTGGCTGGATCTTGACAGCATGGTCGCCGCTACCTCAGCGATCAACACGCCTTACGTCGTCGCGTTCGCGATCATCGCGCTGGTGCTGGCTGTGCTGATCGTCGCCAACCTCGCCTCCGCCATGGTGGCCGCCGGATACCGACGGATCGGCGTGCTGAAAAGCCTCGGCTTTACGCCAGTGCAGGTCGCCTGCGTGTACCTGGCCCAGATCGGGCTCCCGGCGCTGCTCGGAGCGATCGCGGGGACGGTGCTCGGCGACCGGTGGGTGCTGCCGGTGCTGAACGGCGGGCCGTTCAAAGCCCAGCCAGTGCCGCTTTGGATAGGCCTCACCGCCCCGGTGGGGATGCTCGCGCTGGCCGCATCGGCGACGCTGGTGCCCGCGCTGCGGGCCGGCCGTCTGTCAGCCGTGCAGGCAATTGCCGCCGGGCAGGCACCCCGCGCTGGCCACGGTTACCTCGCGCACCGGCTGGCGGTGACGCTGCGGCTGCCGCGCCCGGTCTCGATTGGGCTGGCGGCCCCGTTCTCCCGCCCCGCCCGCTCCGTGGTCACCCTGGCCGCGATCACCTCCGGCCTGGCTGCGGTCGTGCTAGCCGCCGGGCTGAACACCTCGCTGGCGAACGTCCGCAAAGACAGCGATCTACTGGGACAGGCGGTCCAGGTCGGCGACCTCCCCGTCGGCCCGTCTCGCGTCGGCGCGCCGGGGTTCACCCGTCCGCTGACCCAAAGCCGGCAACGCCGAATCCGCGCCGCGCTGCGCTCCCAGCCGGGAACACTCCAATACGCGGCCGCCGCCTGGACGGACGCCAGCGTGCCCCGCGTCGGGTCCAGCGTCCCGCTCACCGCCTACAACGGCAACGTATCTGGGCTGGGCTGGGACCTGACCGCCGGGCACTGGTACACCGGCCCTGGTCAGGTCGTCGTCAACACCGCTCACGCCAAGACCGCCGGTCACACGGCCGGCCATGCCGTCGTCAACACCGCTCAGGCCGACACCGCCCGCCTCAGGATCGGGCAGACCATCGACATGACCATCGGCGGTAAAACGTTCTCCGCGCGCATCGTCGGCAAGGTCTACGCGCCACCAGCCTCACTGTGGGGCACGCTGTTCACCAGCCGGCAGACGGTCAGCGGCGCGCGCGGGCTTTCCGTCGACTTCTACGAGGTCGGGCTGGCGCCCGGCACCAGCCAGCAGCGCTACGAAGCGGCACTCAGCCGGACGCTAGGACCAAGCTTCCTCGTCACCGCATTCAGCTTCGGGGTGAATGGGGAAATCGGGACCTACGCGGCGCTCGACACCTCCCTGATCCGGCTGCTGACAATCCTCGTCGCCGTGCTCGCCGGACTGGGCGTCCTGAGCTGCGTGCTGATGCTCGCTCGCGAGCGCGTGCACGACCTAGGCATCTTCAAGGCGATCGGCATGACCCCACCACAGACGATCACGATGGTCACCTGCTGGGTGATCACCCCTGGGATCGCTGCCGCGATCATCGCCCTGCCAGCAGGGATCGCGGTGCACAACATCGTCATCCACGCCATCAACAACGATCAGCAGCCAGCCAGCCTCAGGGCAGCACTGCTCAGCACCCTCGAGCACGTCTTCACGCCCGGCGAGCTCACGCTCCTCACCCTCGCAGCACTGGCCGCCGCCGCCATCGGCGCACTCGGCCCAGCTATCTGGGCGGCGGCATCCAAAACCACGACCGCGCTGCGCGCGGAATGAACGCGCGGAAGAAAGCAGCCCGGCGAACCTGAACCTCAATGCTTCCAGAGTCCCCGCACCCGAGGCGACCGGCACGCTCCAGCTCACCCCGGCCACGCGCGAGCGCCACCGGCCCGGCGCTGTCACGCATCAGTTCCCAGGTCAATGGCGGTGGAGGTGGGATTTGAACCCACGGATGGGTTGCCCCATCACACGCTTTCGAGGCGTGCGCCCTCGGCCACTAGGCGACTCCACCGCAGCAGAGCCTACCGTTACCTGAGCTGGCCGAAGAACTCGGTGAGCAGCGCCGCGCATTCCGGCTCGAGCACACCGCCGATGACCTCGACCTCCGGGCCGAGCCGGCGGTCGTGCAGCAGGTCCCAGACCGACCCGGCGGCGCCAGCGCGCTCGTCCGGCGCACCGTAGACAAGCCGGCCGATCCGCGCGTTCAGAATTGCCCCGGCGCACATCGTGCACGGCT